>JBAZVI010000007.1 GCA_041660925.1 Elusimicrobiota bacterium | reverse complement strand
GCGCTTTCGGCCTGCGGCTGCGTTGCTCGTCGCTCAGATAGCTCAAGCTATCCTCGCTCCTCGCGCCTTGCCTCGGCTCGAAATCGCCCGGCCAAAACGCACGCTATTACTCGGACGGACTCCTAGGTCAATCTCAGGACGAGATCGCGTTCGGAGGGATGGCGCGCGAGGAGCTCCTCGCGGCGCGCCATCTCGAAGTCCCGGAAGTCGAAGCCCGGCGACACCGTCGCTCCCACCAGACAGAAGCCCGCCCCCCGGGCGGGCTCGGCGCCGAACCAGCGTCCCGCCTCCACCGCGTGCTGGAGGCGCTGGCCCGCGCGCGGGTCGGGGCCGAGAGCCGTGCGCAGGACCCGTCCGTCGGGACAGAATTCGCAGACCGTCAGCGGCCCGCCGAGGTGGTAATGCCAGAGCTCGTCGGAGCGCAGGCGGTGCAGGCGCGAGACGCTCCCCTCCGGGAGCAGGTAGAGGATGGAGGTGCTGTAGGGGCGGGGCCCGTCGAAGGCCCCCGGCAGAGCGATGCGCGCGATGACGCCGGGGGCGCGGTAGGTCTCCCGGTAGAAGCCGCCCTCGGGGTGGGGCTTGAGCTCCAGCAGCCGGACCAGCTCGTCCGCGGTCACAGGAGCGTCCGCGGGTTCTCGAGGCCGCGGACCACCGCGTTCATGAAGGCGGCCGCCTCCGCCCCGTCGACGACGCGGTGGTCGAACACCAGCACCAGGTTGAGCATGTCGCGGACGTGGATGCCTCCCTCGCGCACGACGGGACGCGCCTGGACCTTCATGATCGCCAGGATGGCGCTCTCCGGCGGGTTCAGGAGCGGGGTGGCGGCGATGCCGCCGAGCGGACCGATGTTGGTCACGGAGACCGTCCCGCCCTGCAGGTCGGCGGTCTCCGCCTTGCCCGCGCGGACCTTCGCGGCCAGGCGCTGGACGCCCTCCGCGATCTCCCAGACGCCGAGCGCGTGGGCGCCGTGGAGGACGGGCACGAGGAGTCCCTGCGCGGCCTGGGTCGCGAAGCCGATGTTGTGGTAGCGCTTCACGATGATGACGCCGCCGTCCTCGTCGAGGACGCTGTTGAGGGACGGGTGGAGCGCGAGGGCACGGCTGAGGGCCCGGATGACGAAGGGGAGCACGCTGAGCTTCACTCCCCGGCGAGCGGCCTCGTCCTTGAGCTCCGAGCGCAGGCGCATGAGCGCGGTGACGTCGGCCTCGTCGAGGTGCGCGACCGTGGGGATCGCGGCCGAGCGCGTCATCTTCTCGGCGGTGCGGCGCCGGATGCCGACGAAGGGGAGGCGCTCCTCGCCGCCGTCGGGGACCGGGACCGCTTCCGCGGGGCCCGTCTCCTTCGGCGACGCCCGCAGCGAGCGGAGGTCGGCTTCCGTGACGCGTCCTCCGGGCCCCGTCGGCTTCACCGCGGAGAGGTCGACTCCGCGCTCGCGGGCGAGCCGGCGCACGGCGGGCGACGCCGTCGGTTCGACGGCCTTCTTGCCGGGCTTCTCGTCGACGCGCGGGGCCTTCTCGCGGGGGGCGCCGGCGGACGCGGCGGGCGAGGACTCCGCGCGCGCGCTTTTCTCGTCCCCGCCGGCGTCGAGCACGGCGATGACGGCGCCGACGAGGACCTTCTCCCCGGGCTTGCCGGAGAGCTTGAGGACCTTGCCGGCCACCGGCGTCGGGATCTCGACCTCGGCCTTGTCGGTGAGGATGCTGACCAGGGGGTCGTTGTCGCGGACCGTCTGGCCTTCCTTCACGTGCCAGCGGACGATCTCCCCCTCGGTGAGCCCTTCCCCGATCTCCGGCAGCTTGAACTCGTAGGCCATGGGTCCTCTCCGTGCGCTCCCGGGATTCTCCCCTATTTCCCGCACGGCGGCAAGCGCGGGAGGTCGGCTCTCCCGGGTGGAACCACGGCAAACGCGGGAGCGCCGAAAATTATAGAATAGAGGCACCATGGCGAAAGCGAAGATCGGCGTCGTCCTCTCCGGCTGCGGCCACCTCGACGGGGCCGAGATCCACGAGTCCGTGCTCGTCCTGCTGGCCGTCGATCGGCTCGGCGCGGAGGCCGTCTGCTTCGCGCCCGACGCCGTCCAGGCCGACGTCGTCGACCACCGCAGCGGCAAGCCCGTCACGGAGAAGCGCAACGTCCTCGCCGAGGCCGCCCGCATCGCCCGCGGCGCGGTGCAGGACCTCCGGACCGCCCGCGTCTCGGACCTCGACGCGCTGATCCTTCCCGGCGGGTACGGGGCCGCCAAGAACCTCTCCACCTTCGCCGCCGACGGACCCGCCTGCAAGGTCCTGCCGGACCTCGAGCGCCTGCTCAAGGAGCTGCACGCGGCCGGAAAGCCCATCGGGGCGCTTTGCATCGCGCCGGCGGTCGTCGCCCGGGCTCTCGGCGACGAGAAGCCCCTGCTCACCATCGGCGACGACGCCGGCACCGCGAAGGCCCTCGAGGCCATGGGCGCCAAGCACGAGCGCTGCGGCATCGGCGGGGTGGTCGTGGATTCCCGCAACGCGCTGGTCAGCACGCCCGCCTACATGCTCTCTCCGCGGATCTCGGAGCTCGCGGCGGACGCCGAGAAGCTCGTGGCGGCCGTCCTCGAGCTCGTGCGCAAGAAGAAGCCGGAGATCCGCTCCTCCCCCGAGCGTTGACCCTCCGCTTACTTGCGGAGGGGGTCCTCCCCTGCTACACTACGGCCGATGTACGGTCCCCCAGAATACGGTCGGGGGACGGGACGGGACACCCATGGGCTATCGCATCCTCGTCGTCGACGATTCTCCGGTCCTGCGGCTCATGCTGCAGGAGATGCTCGAGTCGTTCGGGCATGAGGTCGTTGCGCAGGCCGACACGGGCGCGGCGGGCATCCAGTCTTATAGGGAAACGAAGCCGGACCTCGTGACCCTCGACATCTCCCTGCCCGATCAGGACGGCCTGAGCGTGCTCAAGGAGCTTCGCAAGCTCGACCCGCAGGTCCGGGCCATCATCATCACGGGCAACGACCAGCGCAAGCTGCAGGAGCAGGCCGCCGCTTTGAAGGCTCTGGGGATCCTGCGCAAACCCTTCGACGTCGAACAGCTCGGCGCCCTGCTCGAGAAGATCGCTCCCTCCATGAACAAATGAACCTCACGCTCGCCCAGAAGGAGACGGTCACCCGCCTGCTCGAGGCCGGCGTCGTGCGCAGCACGCAGCTGCTCGCGAAGATGTCCCACACGCAGTGGGGCATCGCCGCCTCCAGCATCAACGAGATCCCGGTCGTGCGGCTGCTCTCCTGGTTCCAGCGCGAGCAGGGGCACTGCATCGGCGCGCGCTTCCGCGCCCGCGCCGACGTTCCCCTGGAGTTCCTGGTCCTCTTCACCGACACGAGCTCGAAGTCCGTCGCCGCCGCCGTCACCCGGCCCTTCGCCGAGAAGATGGCGCGCCTCAAGAACCTCGTGAAGCTCACCATCGGCGAGGTCTCCAACATCCTCGCCCAGGGCGTCGTCGGCTCGCTCGCCGACGAGTTCGACACCACGATCATCCTCTCCGTCCCCGAGATCCACGAGGGGACGAAGACCGAGATCCTCGGGAAGGTCCTCGAGGACTACGACGGGCGCCAGGACCTCCTGATGATGTCCCACGTGGACATGTATTCTCAGGACCTGTCGGCCGAATGCTGCATGATCGTCATCGTCAACGCCGAATCCCTCCGACGGCTGCTGACCTGAAGCGTCGGCGCGCCGTCCCCCGCGGAGTCCCACGACCATGAGAAAACCCCTCCTCGCCGCGCTGTTCGCCGTCCTCGCCGCTCCCGCCGCCGCCGCGCCCGGCGGCCTCGCCCAGGCCGACAAGCTCTTCGAGTCGGGACAGTACCAGGAGGCGCTGAAGCTCTATGACGGGCTCTCCAAAGGGGAGGGCGAGGCCGCCTTCAAGGGCCTCTACCGCGCCTGCGAGTCCGAGGCGCTGCTCTTCCGCTGGGCCGAGGCCTTCGAGCGCCTGCGCAAGGCCGAGGCGCCCGCCGACCCCCTCTCGCGCCTGCGCCTGCGGCTGCTGCGCGCCGAGCTCGGTCGGGAGTTCCTCGGGCAGTACGGCGGGACGATGCCGGAGGATGAGGTCATCGGCGAGACGGAGGCCTTCCGCCGTCCTCCCTCCGAGGTCCGCGCGGAGATCGTGGAGTCCTACCGCGCGCTGTGGATGTCCCGCAAAGGCATGGCCGGACGCACGGTCGACGAGGAGGCGTACTGGCTCGACGCCAAGGGCGCCGACCGCGGCCGCTACCCGACCCTTCTCGACGTCTACGCGTACCGCTTCGGCACCTGGCTGCTCGAGGATGAGGCGCAGGAAGAAGGGTCGCGGCCCGACCCGATGCCTTTCCTCAAGACGGATTTCCCCTCCGACTACTCGCCGGCCGACGCGCCCGCCGTCCAGGCCGGCGCGCTCTTCGAGGAGGCCTGGCGGCTGGGCGGCGAGGGACGCGCGGAGGCCGCCGAGAGCTGGCGTCTCGAGCGCCTCCTCATCCCCTTCCGGCACCCCGACCTCGTCGGGCCCTTCCGCGACCCCTCCGCCGCGCGCGCGGCGGCCGCGGCCCAGCTCGAGCGCTGGCTGCGCGAGTTCCGCGCGCCCGAGGCGAAGGGCCTCGCCGGTGCCGAAGCCGCCGGCCTGCTGCGCGAGCTGCGGCGCAACGACGACGCCCTTCGCGTCTGCGCCGAGACCGCGAAGCTGGCTCCGCGCAGCCGGGGGGCCGACGACTGCGCCCGGCTCTCCGCCGAGATCCGCCGGCCCGAGCTCGCCCTGCAGACGCGGACGGCCCCGCCGCCGGGCAAGGGAGCGTTCCGGCTCCAGACGCGCAACCTGAAGGCCGTCCACCTGCGGCTCTACCGACTCGCTCCCGAGGACCTCCTCTCCCGCGCGCGCTTCGAGGGAGGGGACGCGACCTGGTCCGGCGTCCTCAACTGGCTCCCGCAGGACCTCCTCGTCGACCTCGTCGCCTCCCGCAAGCCCGTGCGGGCCTGGAGCGTCCCCGTCCAGGCGCCCGATCTTCACGAGAGCGTGGCCACCGAGGCGGACGCGTCCGACGCGGGCCTCGGTCTCTACGCGGCCGTCGCCTGCTCGGAGAAGTCGTGCGAGCGGGGCGCCGCGCTCATCGTCGGCGCCTTCCTCAACCTCACCGACGCCGTGCTCTTCGGTTCGGCGGGCCTCTCCGTGCCCGAGGGAGAGCTCGTCGTCCGTCCCGAAGGACCCTCCGAGCGCAGCGCCGACGCCTTCTGGCTCTACGCGCTCGACGGCCGCGACGGGCGCGCGCTGACGGGCGCCGAGCTCGACGTGTTCATGCGCACGCACGACGCCAACCGCTCCGAGCGGCGCTCCCTGCGCACCGACGAGGCGGGCCGCGCCTCCCTGCCGATGACCGTCCGCCTGCGCCCCAACGAGCACAGCTGGGCGAACGTCGATCCGCTGCTCAAGAGCGGAGAGGCCTTCGCCTACTTCCAGAATCAGGTCTCGCAGGGCTTCTCTCCGCCGCCCTTCCTCCAGCTCCTCGTGGAGACGGAGCGCCCGGTCTATCGCCCGGGCCAGAAGGTGCAGTTCCGCGTCGTCGTGCTCCAGCGCGTCCCGCAGGGCTTCAAGGCCTACGCCGGCCCGGCCGAGGCGCGCGTGCAGCTCTTCGACGGCAACGGGGTCGAGGTCGCCGCGCTCACGAAGAAGCCCGGCTCGTTCGGCACGCTCGCCGGCGAGTTCGCGCTGCCGACCGGGCGCATGCTCGGGAACTGGCGCCTCTCCGCGGTCGTCCAGGAGCAGGGGACGTCCTTCAGCGGCGGGGCCGTCCTCTCCGTCGAGGAGTACAAGCGTCCCGAGTTCGAGGTGACGCTCGCGGACCCCAAGGGGCCCTGGCGCTTCGGCCGCGAGGTCGAGGTGGAGGGAGCGGCGAAGTACTACTTCGGCGGGCCCGTCCCGGACGCGCCCGTGACCTACGTCGTCAGCCGCGAGACCTGGCGGCCCTGGTTCTGCTGGTGGTGGAGCTGGCGCTTCTCCGGCTCGGACCGCTCCGAGGTCCTGCGCGGACAGGCCCGGACCGACCCGTCGGGACGCTTCCGCTTCTCCTTCACGCCCCAGCCGCGCTCCGCCGACGAGAAGGACCCCATGCCCGCGCGCTTCGTCGTGCGCGTCGAGGCCCGCGACGCGGGCGGGCGGACGCTGAACGCCGAGCGGACGTACACCGCGGGCGCGACGGCGCTCCTCTTCTCCATCGCGCCCGAGTCGGCCTTCGCCACGGCCGGCCGGGCCCTCAGGGTCGCCGCGCGCCTGCTCGACCTCAATGAGAAGGACGCCGCCGGCCGCGGGAGCTACTCGGTGGTCCGTCTGGAGAAGACCCCCGCGATGGCCGACCCCGGCGAGTCCTGGGGCGGCTTCCCGGAGAGCCCTTCGCTCGAGGGGCTCTACCGCGACGTGCCCGACGGCGCCGAAGTCCAGAAGGGGACGCTCCGCTTCGAGGGCGCCGGAGAGGTCCGCCTCGCGCTCAAAGCGCTCGAGCCGGGGGCCTACCGGCTCAAGCTGCGCGCCGAGGACCCCTGGGGCGGCGAGATCCGCCAGTCAGTGGTCCTGCTCTGCGCCGATCCCCGCGCCAGGCGCCAACCCTTCAAGCTCGCGGGCGTCTCCCTGCCCGAGCGTTCGGAGTACGCGGCCGGCGAGACCGTCCGCATGCTCCTCGGCTCCGACGCGCTCCAGGGAGCGCTCCACGTCGAGGTCTGGGGCGGCTCGAGCCTCCTCTCCCGTCAGGTCTTCCCCGAAGGCGGGGTGCGCCTCGTCGAACTCCCGCTGGGAGCCGCGCACAAGGGCGGCGCGAGCGTGCGCTGGTTCGGCGTGAAGGACTTCAAGCCCCGCGCGGGTTCCCTGGCTCTCGGCGTGCCGTGGAAGGACAAGCGACTGAGCGTCCGGCTGCGCCACGATGAGGCGCTCGAGCCGGGGCAGAGCGCGCGCTGGTCGCTCGAGGCGAAGGACGCGAACGGACGCCCCGTCGAGGCCGAGGCCAGCGTGCGCATGTTCGACCGCTCGCTCGAGTACTACGTCAAGGACGAAGGCGTCGATCCTTCGGAGCTCTACGCCCGGCGCGGTTCGCCCGGCGGCGCCCAGGGCTCGGTGCTGACCCGCCACGCCGTCGAGCTGCCCATCGACAAGGGCTGGATCAAAGCCCTGCTCGACCTTTTCGGCCGCGCGACGCGCGAGGCGCTCCCGCCGGGATTGCGCCTCAGCGGCGCCCGGCTCGAGGGCTATCGCGGGCGCTTCATCGGCGGCGGCGGGGGCATGGCGAAGGGCATGATGCTCCAGGAGATGGACTCCGCGATGGGCGGGGCGCCTCAACTGGCCGCGCCGGCCGCCGCGCCCATGGAGGGCCGCGCCCTCCATCGGGAGATGTCGAAGTCGAAGGCGGACGCCGACGCGGCGCCCTCCCCGGCTCCCGTGGCCGCCCGCAAGGACTTCTCCGAGACGGCCTTCTACAAGCCCCAGCTGCGCCTTGCGGCCGGGAAGGGGTCGTTCTCCTTCAAGGCGCCCGAGCGCCTGACCTCCTGGAAGGCGGTCGCGAGCGTGCTCACGCGCGACGTGAAGTCGGGCCGCGTGAGCGCGACGACCGTGACCCGCAAGGAGCTCATGGTCCGCGTCGAGATGCCGCGCTTCCTGCGCGAGGGCGACGACGCCGAGCTCAAGGCCGTCGTCCATAACGAGACCGAAGGAGAGCTCGTCGGGACCGTCGCGCTCGCGCTCGAGGGACCCGAGGGGCCCGCCGAGGCGCTCTTCGGGCTCAAGCCCGCCGAGCTCGAGCGGTCCTTCAAGGCCGCCGCGCACGGCGTCAGCGCCTTCGCGTGGAAGGTGAAGGCCCCGCGCGAGCTCAAGGACTTCAAGGTGAAAGCCACGGCGCGCGCGCCGGGACGGACCGACGCCGAGGAGCGCGAGCTGCCGGTCCTGCCTTCGCGCCAGCGCCTCGTCGACAGCGTCGTCGCCGCACTCGACGGCGACGCGACGAAGCTCCTCGCGCTCAAGGTCCTCGCCGAGAAGGACCCCTCGCGCCGCTACGAGCTCCTCCAGCTCCAGGTGGACCCCCAGCTCGCGCTCGCGGTGCTCAACAGCATCCCGCACCTCGTGCGCTATCCCTACGAGTGCGTCGAACAGACGCTCGACCGCTACGTCCCGCTCGCCATCGTGAACGCCGTCTACCGGAGGCATCCGGCGCTCGCGAAGGCCGCAGCGAAGGTCCCCAAGCGCTCGACGCTGAGCCCGGCCTGGGAGAAGGACGACGCCAAGCGCGTGACGCGGCTCATGGAGAGCCCGTGGATGGCCGAGGCGGAGGGCCGCCGGACCTCCCTGCCCGTCATCGACCTGCTGGAGCCCTCGGTCGTGGCCGTCCAGCGCGCCGACGCGCTCGACCGCCTGAAGGCCGCGCAGAACGGCGACGGCGGCTTCCCCTGGTTCGCGGGAGGACGCTCCGACCCCTACATCACCCTGCTCGTGCTCTCCGGCTTCGCCGAGGCCCAGCGCTACGGCGTGGAGGCCCCGCAGGACGTCGTGGACCGCGCGCTGCGCTACGCCATGAGCGAACTGCCGCGGCACCTCAAGCCCGAGGAAGGGGAGGTCTCCCTGCTCCTCTACGCGTCCTACGTCGTCACCTCCTTCCCGCAGAAACTCAGGGCCCTGCCCTCCTCCCTGCAGGCGGCGAAGATGGCGCGCGCCTGGCTCGAGTTCGCCGACAAGCATGCGGCGGCCATGACGCAGCTGGGCAAGGCGTACGCCGCCCAGGCCTGGCACCGCCTCGGCGAGAAGGAGAAGGCCCGAAGCCTGCTGGCGCGCGCGATGGACGGCGTCCGAGAGGACCCGGTCGCGGGCGCCTACTGGCAGCCCGAGAAGCAGTCATGGCTCTGGTACCACGACACGCTGGAGACCCACGCCTTCATGCTCCGCACGCTGCAGCTGCTCAAGCCGAAGGACCCGCGCATCCCGGGCCTCGTGCAGTGGATGCTCTTCAACCGCAAGGGCACGGAGTGGAAGTCCACGAAGGCCGCCGCCGCCGCCGTCTTCGCGCTGCTCGACGTGCTCAAGACCCGCGGCGCGCTCGACGGGGGCGACGTCTACTCCATCCGCTGGGGAGCCGTGCGCGAGGAGGTCCAGGTCGGTCCGGAGGACTGGCTCGAGACCCCGCTGCGCTGGTCGCGCGCCGGCGACGAGGCGGCGAAGGCGGGGATCCCCGAGGTCCGCAAGAAGGGCCCCGGGCTGGCCTTCGCCTCGCTGACGGCCGTCTACACCACCGAGGCCCTCTCGGCGGAATCCGAACCCGGGATGCTCAACGTACGCCGGACCTTCTATCGGCGCGTGCGCGAGGGCGGTCGCGCGGGTCGTGCTCCTCTCGCGCCGTCCTCCGGGGTGTCGGGCGGGTCCCCGGAGGGGGGGAAGTGGCGGCTGACTCCGCTCAAGAGCGGCGAGGCCGTGCGCGTGGGCGACGACATCGAGGTGCAGCTGAAGATCGAGACGCGCTCGCAGTTCGAGTACGTCCACCTCAAGGACCCGCGCGGCGCCGGCTTCGAGGGAGAGGAGCTGCTCTCCGGGTGGAAGTGGGACGGGCTTTCCCGCTATGAAGAGCCGCGGGACTCGCTGACCAACTTCTTCATCTCCTGGCTGCCGCACGGGGAGTACATCCTCAAGTACCGCATGCGGCCCACGACGCCCGGGCGCTACCGCGTCGGGGCGGCGCAGCTGCAATCCATGTACGCTCCCGAGTTCGCCGCGCACTCGGCCGGCTTCGAGATCGAAGTGGTTCAATGATAGAATGCGCGGCGCGCAAATGAGCGAGAAGATCCATTTCGTCGGGGCGCTGGGCCAGGGCATGAGCGCGTTGGCGCAGTTCCACGCGTTCGGCGACGGCACGGCCACCGGTTCCGACCGCTACCTCGACCAGGGCCAGCTCGCCGCGACGCGCCTGAAGTTCGAGGCCCTCGGCATCCGGCTCTTCCCCCAGGACGGCAGCGGCATCGACGAGCGCACCGCGCGGGTGGTGCTCTCGACGGCCATCGAGGAGAGCAACCCCGACCTGGCCCGGGCCCGCGCGCTCGGCCTTCCGGTCATCCACCGGGCCGACTTCCTCTCCGAGCAGGTCAGCGCCCATCGCGCGCTCGCCGTGACCGGGACGAGCGGGAAGTCCTCGGTCGTCGCGATGGTCTTCGAGATCCTCGACGGCTGCAAGCGCTCTCCCTCGGTCATCACCGGCGGCGGCCTGCGCCTGCTCGAGAGCCGCGGGTTCGTCGGCAACGCGGCGCGGGGGAGCTCCGACCTCCTCGTCCTCGAGGCCGACGAGAGCGACGGCTCGCTGGTGCGCTACAAGCCCTGGCTCGGCGCGCTGCTCAGCGTCGGCCGCGACCACAAGGAGCTCTCCGTGCTCCTCGAGATGTTCCGGACCTTCCGGGCCTCCTGCGCCCGCTTCGTCGTCCACGGCGACGCGCCGCTGCTCGCCGAGTTCCGCCCGCACGCGACGACCTTCGGCTTCTCGGAGGGCTGCGCGGTGCGCGCGACGGACCTCGTCCTCGAGCCCGGGCGCGTCGCCTTCAAGGCCGGCGGGGCCTCCTTCGAACTTCCCGTCGACGGCCGACACAACGCCGAGAACGCGCTCGCCGCCGCCGCCGTCTGTCTCGAGGCGGGCATCCAGCTCAAGGACGCGGCCGCCGCGCTCGCCGGCTATCGCGGGGTCCAGCGCCGTTTCGAGCGCCTGGGGACCGCGCGCGGGGTGAGCGTCGTCGATGATTACGCGCACAACCCCGACAAGGCGCGCGCCGCCATCACGGCGGCCAAGCTCGGCGGCCGCCGCGTGCTCGCCGTCTATCAGCCCCACGGCTTCGCCCCGACCCGCTTCGTCAAGGACGAGCTCATCGAGGTCTTTGCGAGCGCGCTGGGCCCGGAGGACCGGCTCTGGATGCCGGAGATCTACTACGCCGGCGGCACCGCGGTGAAGGACATCTCCTCGGAGCATATCGTGAAGGCCGTCGCCGCGCGCGGCCGCACGGCCGCCTTCGTCCCCGAGCGCGCCGACATCCCGGCGGCCGTCGCCGCCGAGGCCCTGGAGGGGGACCTCGTGCTGGTCATGGGCGCGCGGGACCCGAGCCTGAGCGACTTCGCCCGCAGCATCCTCGCGGCTCTGTCCGGGAATCCCTGACGGGGATTCCCGGACCGGGGTCTGCTGCAAATATCATCCGGCAAGCAGACGGAGAACCTGAAAATCGGCGCAAAGGAGCGCTCCCCTTTTCGGGGGGAAAGAACGTGCGCCGATTTTCGGGTTATATCTTTCGGACTTTGGCGGCGCGCGGTCCTTTGTCGGACTGCTCGACCTCGTACTCCACGGCCATGTTCTCGGCCAGGGACTTGAAGCCCTCCGCCGTGACGGCCGTGTAATGCACGAACAGGTCGCGGGACCCGTCGTCGGGGGTGATGAAGCCGAACCCCTTCTGGTCGTTGAACCACTTCACTTTCCCGGTGGGCATGTGGACCTTCCGATCGCTCATCGTTCGAGCCCTCGTCGTCGGGCTCCCGTCGAGGAAAGTATAGCACGGCCGCATTCGCTATAATCCGAGCCCATGAGAGGCCTCTTCCGCGCCGCCCTGCTCGCCCTCCTCGCCGCGCTTCCCGCGTCCGGCGCGGGGCCCGACCTGCCTGAGCCGCGCGGCTTCGTCAGCGATTTCGCGGGGGTCCTGGATGGGGAGACCTCCGCCCGGCTCGAGGCCCGGCTGAAGGCCTTCGACCGCGAACGCGGCTTCCAGGTCTCCGTCGCCGTCGTCGGCGACCTTCAGGGCTACGACGTAGAGACCTTCGCCAACCTCCTCTTCCGCAAGTGGGGGGTGGGGCGCAAGGGCGACACGGGCGTGCTGCTGCTCCTCGCGGTCAAGGACCGCAAGGCGCGCATCGAGGCCGGCTACGGGGCCGAGGGGATGCTCCCCGACGCGCTCTGCGGGCGCATCCTGCGCGAGCGCCTGGTCCCTCATCTGAGGGAAGGGCGCTACGGCCCGGGCGTGAGCGACGCCGTCGAGGGAGTGCTGACGGTTCTCTCGGGACAGACTCTACCGCGCGCGCCGGAGGGGGAGGGGCCGCGGCCCATGGGCATCCTGCTTTTCATCATTCCCGTGATATGCGCGGTCGTCCTCTTCGGCTCTCGCTCCGGACGCGCCTCCGGGTTCGGACGGCGAGGCGGTTTCTACGGCGGAGGATACGGCGGCGGCGGCTGGGGCGGCGGAGGATTCTCGGGCGGAGGCGGTTTCGGCGGTTTCGGCGGCGGGAGTTCCGGAGGCGGAGGCGCCTCCGCGAGCTGGTAGGCGAGGGATGACGCGCATCCTCGCGGGTCAAGAAAGGATATCCAAGGAGGGAGACTATGAATAAGACGACATGGATCGTGCTCGGAAGCATCTGCGCGCTCATCCTCGCGGTCGGGGTGTGGGCGGCCGGGGCCTACAACGGGCTCGTCGCCCGGCAGGAAGGCGTCAAGAGCGCGTGGGGCCAGGTCGAGAACGTGCTCCAGCGGCGCTTCGACCTCATCCCGAACCTCGTGAACACCGTGAAGGGCTACGCGAAGCACGAGAAGGGCGTCCTGGAAGAGGTGACGCGCCTGCGCAGCCAGTGGGGCGAAGCCAAGAGCCGGACCGACAAGATGAAGACCGCCGGCGAGCTCGACGGGGTGCTCTCGCGGCTGATGGTCGTCATCGAGAGATATCCGGACCTGAAGGCCAACCAGAACTTCATGGCGCTGCAAGATGAGCTCTCCGGGACCGAGAACCGCATCGCGGTCGAGCGGCGCAGCTACAACGAGACCCTGCGCGAGTACAACGTGGCGGTCCGCCGCTTCCCGACCGTCCTGATCGCGGGGATGTTCGGCTTCCAGAAGAACGAGGAGTACTTCGAGGCCGAGAAAGAGGCCAAGAAGGCCGTCAAGGTGGAGTTTTAAACGCCCATTCGTTCACCCTCGGGAGGGTGAACAGCCGGTCCGGGGAGGCCTGGAAACGGGCCTCCCCTGCTCTTTTCTCAGACTTGACCACGGTCAATGTCCGCGCTCAATAACAAACATCAATGAACGGGGTTGATGGGGGTCCTCTCGGGCGGGAGACCAGGCGGACTATACTAGACCCATGATCGAGATTCTGATGCTCCTCAGCCTGAGCCCCCTGGTCCCGCAGCAGTCGCTGCAGGCCGCCGATTTCAAGCCGTGCCAGTTCCCCGCCATCTGCCATCAGCAGACCGTCGAGATCGCGCAGTTCCGGCCGTGCGTCTGGCCGAACACCTGCGCGAAGCCGACCCCGCAGCTCGCGCAGTTCAAGCCTTGCGTCTGGCCGAACACCTGCGCCGTCGAAACGTCCGGCACCATTTAGCACACCCCCAAGACGCATAGGGGCCCCCGAAAGGGGGCCTCTTCATGCGTCTTATACCTATAGATAACGAGAAAAGGACGCCTATGTATCCCTACCACGCGATCAAGCTCTTCTCCACCCTCTTCCAGGGGGAGAAAGCCGCACAAACGGCTCAGCGCCCCCGGTGCCGGTGCCATATGCTGGCGCCCGTACCCCTCCTGACTCCGCGCGGCTGTCATTGCGGGTTCGTCGAAAAATAGGCCTTTCGGCCTACGGCGCTGCAGGTCCATCGATTCTGGAATGATGGGGCCTTCCGGCCTATCCTGAGAGAGTCTATGAGTCCTGTCTTGGCGCTCTGGCTGGCCCTGGTCCCGGTCGCGACGGCGGAGAACGCCGCCGCTCCCTCCATGGCTCAGATGAGCCCCGAGCAGCTCCAGCTCATCGGCGCCAAGAACACGCTCCTCCTTCGCGTGGACGGCTGGAACGTGCTCCTGCCGCAGGACTCTCCGCTCGCCGGGGAGTTCCTTCCCCGGTTCAAGGCCCTGCGCGACGAGGCCGTCGCCGCGGGCGACCGCGCCGGGCTGGAGGCGATGGCTCCCCGCCTGCTCGCGCTCGAGGCCGAGCTGCGCGGCGCGCTCACCCCCGGCTCGGAGAAGATGAGCGACATCCAGCTCCAGGCCGCCTACATCAATATCGAAAGCAAGAAAGCCGTCCTGATCTCGCTCCAGCGCACCCGCGTTCGTCTGGACTCCGCGCAGCAGAAGCGGCTGGACTTCGTACGGGGGCAGGTGATGTCCTCGGACGATCCCGCGGCGCTCGCGGTGCTCTACGACCGCATCCGGACCTACGGTCCGGGTGACTCCCCTATCGTCTCGGCGAAAGCCGTGGACGAACTAGCGGGTGCGCTGGAGCAGCAGAACCTTCCGCGCGCGCAGCTTCCCGCCGGGCTGAGCGCGCGCGGCTCGATGGAGGTGCCCGTAAGCGCCCCGCTCGCGCCGGCCGACGAGGCCAAGGCCGTCGCCGTGGCCGGGAAGCTCGGCATCCCGGCGGGCATCGTGCGCACGGTCGTGCGCGAGTCGAACCGGCAGGGCGTCGATTATCGGCTCGTGCTCGCGGTCATCCAGGCGGAGTCGGCCTTCGACCCGAACGCGACCAGCGGGGTCGGCGCCCGCGGCCTCATGCAGATCATGCCGGACACGGGTCGGGGGCTCGGGGTGAGCGATCCGGACTCCCTCTACAACGTCGAGACCAATGTCCGCGCCGGAATCCGTTTCCTCAAGCAGCTCTGGACTCGGTTCACCGATTTCTCATGGTCGCACCTGCAGGCGCTCAACCCCTTCGCCCACGCGGACGTGAAGAAGGCCGTGGCCGCCTACAACGCGGGCCCCGGGGCCGTCATGAAGTACGGGGGCGTCCCGCCTTATCGTGAGACGCAGGGCTACGTCGTGAAGGTCCTGCGCAACTACATCGACTTCCGCCGGCAGTTTTCCGAATAGCGGCGGACGGAAAAGAGCGGGGCCGGGCTCCTCAGGAGCCCGGCCCCGCTCTTTTCCGAGACTACGCGGCGAGCTGTTCCTTCAGGGCGTGGATCTGCTCGACGGTGCCGAGGACGACGAGGGTCTCGCCGGGGTGCAGGGCCCGGTCCGGGGGAGGGTTGATCTCGTAGCCCGTGGCGGAGCGTACGGCGAGCACGAGCGCCGCGCCGCCCTCGGCGCCCTTCACCTTTCCGACCGGCTTGCCGGCCAGGCGCGAGCCGGTGGGGATGGGGACGTCCTCGAAGCGGGAGGTGTTCTCCCGCTCGCGGATCATGGAGTCCATGAAGCCGACGGCCATCGGGCGCACCATCTCCGAGCACATGCGCAGTCCGCCGATGAAGCTCGAGCTCACGGCCGCGTCGGCGCCGCTGCGCAGGAGCTTCTCGCGGACGGTCTGGTCGTGGAGCTGGCTGACGATGCGCAGGTCGGCTTTGAGCCCGCGGGCCGAGAGGGCCACGAAGGAGTTGTCCCGGTCGTCGGTGAGCGCGCAGAACACTCCCTGGGCGCGCTCGGCTCCGGCCTCCCGGAGGGCTTCGTCGCTCAGGGCGTCGCCCTGTACGACGAGCCAGCCCTTCTCCTCGCAGTGGGCGGCCTTCT
Source organism: Elusimicrobiota bacterium (assembly GCA_041660925.1). Classification (NCBI taxonomy): domain Bacteria; kingdom Pseudomonadati; phylum Elusimicrobiota; species Elusimicrobiota bacterium. The sequence continues at coordinate 253,398 of JBAZVI010000007.1, read as the reverse complement.
GCGGGTCGCGGTCGATGACCACGAAGGGGCGTCCGGTCTTCGAGAGCTCCTCCATGATGGTGCGGCCGGTGCTCCCGCCGCCGCAGACGATGTAGTGGTTCTTGAGGGCCGAGATCTTCGCCTTCATCCTGCGCCTCCGGAGGACGTCCTTGAGCTCGCCTTCGACGATGAAGGCGGTGACCGACGAGAACGCGTAGCCGACGGCGCCGAGGCCGCCGAAGATGAGGAAGATGGTGAACACCCGGCCGGCGTTCGAGAGGGGATGGGTCTCTCCGTAGCCGATGGTCGCCACGGTGATGACCGTCATGTAGAGCGCGTCGAGGAGGCCCCAGCCCTCGATGAGCCTGTAGCCGAGCGTGCCGACCACGAGCGCGACGATGACGATGACGAAGGCGACGGCGAGCCGGTCGCGGATGTCGCGGAGCATGCGGCGATTATATCTTATGCCGCCACCTTCCCCCGCTTTGTATGGTGGTGCCTGCCATATAACGTTTAACCCGACCCCCGTTCGTTGCGGCTCGACAGGGCCGGCGGGATAAACGTTATATGGCAGGCACCTGCATCTCGTGTTTCTGCTAAACTTTCACCGATGCGCGAATCTCGTGAAGACCTTCGCCGCCGGGCTCGGCGCGTCATGGCGATCCTCGCCCGGACCTATCCGGAGGCCGGCTGCGCCCTCGAGCGCACCAGCGCGCTCGACCTCCTGGTGGCCACCATCCTCTCCGCGCAGTGCACCGACGAGCGCGTCAACCGCGTCACGAAGGACCTCTTCAAGCGCTACCGCCGGGCCGAGGACTACGCGCGGGCCCCGCAGGCCGTCCTCGAGCGCGAGGTGCGCAGCACCGGCTTCTTCCGAAACAAGGCGCGCAACATCCGCGAGGCGTGCCGCCTCCTCGTCGAGCGGCACGGCGGGCGGGTCCCGGGGACGATGGAGGAGCTGCTCGAGCTCCCCGGCGTCGCCCGCAAGACGGCCAACGTCGTGCTCGGGACCTGGTTCGGGAAGGCCGAGGGCGTCGTCGTGGACACCCACGTCTTCCGCCTGAGCCGGCGCCTCGGCTGGAGCCGCGCGAAGGACCCCGCGGGCGTCGAGCGCGACCTCGTCGCGCTCTTCCCGAAAGACGAGTGGATCCTGCTCTCTCACCGGCTCATCCATCACGGCCGCGCCCTCTGCCGCGCGCTCCGGCCCGACTGCGCGCGCTGTCCGCTCGCGAAGCTGTGTCCCTCGGCCGTCCAGGAGGAGAAATGAGGCATCTCGGCGCCGTGCTGACCTTCGACCGACGCGGGAAGCTGCGCTACTGGCCGCACGCGGAGCTCCGCACGGACGCGCGCGGACGCATCGCCGCGCTGCGCCCGCTCAAGGCGAAGGGTGCGCGAAAGCCCTCCCGCCTGCTCATCCCCGGGCTCATCGACGCGCACTGCCACGTGAGCCAGTATCCCGCCGTCGCCTGCGACGGCCTGCCGCTGCTGCCTTGGCTCGCTCGGCACATCTTCCCGCTCGAGGAGCGCTTTCGCGGCCCCGCCGCCCGAGCGCGCATCCGCCGCTTCTTCCGCGAGCTCGCCGCCCACGGGACCACCTTCGCCGCGCTCTACACGAGCATCTGGCAGGACAGCACCGACGCCTGCTTCGAGGAAGCCGAGCGCAGCGGCTTGCGCGTCGTCATGGGCAAGGTGATGATGGACCGGCACTCCTACGGGACCCGCTCGACGACCCTCAAGGGCGAGAACCTGACCGAGGTCTCCATCCGGCAGAGCTGCGAGCTCTGCGAGCGCTGGCACGGTCGGGCCGGAGGCCGCCTGCAGTACGCGTTCACCCCGCGCTTCGCCCTGAGCTGCTCCATGGAGCTCATGCGCGAGGCCGGCCGCCTCGCGCGCCGCTACGGCGCCTGGGTCCAGACCCATCTCTCGGAGAATCGCGACGAGGTCGCCGCGGTCCGCCGCGCGTTCCCGTCCTGCCGCTCCTACGCCGACGTCTACGCGCGCGCCGGTCTGCTCGGTCCCCGGACGCTGCTGGCGCACTGCGTATGGCTCTCGGACGCCGAGCTGCGGAAGGTCGCCTCCTCCGGCTCGACGATCGTCCATTGCCCGACCTCGAACGCCTTCCTGGGGAGCGGGATACTCGACCTGGCCCGCGCCCGTCGGGCCGGCGCCGGGCTCGCGCTCGGCAGCGACGTCGGCGCCGGCCCCTCGCTCGACCTCTTCGAGGTCATGCGCCAGACCGTGTTCGGCCAGCGCTGGGCGTTCGCCCATCGGCTCTTCAAGGGAGGCGGCACGGTGCACGCGGCCGACGCCTTCCGCCTCGCCACGCTCGACGCCGCGAAGGCTCTCGGCCTCGCCGATTCGCTGGGGACGCTCGAAACGGGCAAGGCGGCGGACTTCGTCGTCCTCGACCCCGCGGCGTGGGACCCCGGTTTCTGCGCCGATGAGAGCGCCGGCGCCGTGGTCTCACGGCTCGTCTACCGCGCCTCCCGCTCGGCCGTGCGTGAGACCTGGGTCGCCGGCCGCCGCGTGCACTGATGCCGTTCTTCCTCTCCGCGCCGCTCTGGCTCCTCCTCAACGCCCTGGGGCTCCTGGTCGCGCCGCTGTCCCTGCGCGCGGAGCTCGTCGTCGGGCGCCTGCTCGGCCGCTTCCTCCTCGCCACGCGCCTCTTCCGTCACGGCATCGCCCGCGAGAACATCCGGCGTTGCCTCCCCGAACTCGGGCCCGCGCAGCGCGAGGAGCTTCTGCGGCGCAACTTCGAGCACTACGGGATCCTCACGCTCGAGTTCCTGCACTTCTTCACGCCCATCGCGGGGCACTACCGGCGCTACATCGCGGGCAAGAGTCGTCTCGAGGGCCTGGAGAACTGGGACCGGGCGCGGGCGCGGGGCAAAGGGGTGCTCTTCGTCTCGCTGCATATGGGCTTCTGGGAGGCGGTGGGCGGCTATGCCGCGCTCGGCACCGGTCGTCCCGTGACCGCCGTGACCAAGATCGTGAAGCCGCCGTGGCTGCACCGGCGCGTCACCGACGGGCGGCTTTCTCTGGGGGTGGGCGCTGCCTTCCATCCCGGCTCCATCCCGGCCATCCTGCGCGCGCTGCGCCGCAACGAGGCCGTCGCCTTCATGAACGACCAGTACGCCCGACCGCCGATGGGGATCCCCATCCCGTTCTTCGGGGTGGAGGTCCATACCCTCGGCGCCGTCGCGACCATCGCGCAGCGCACCGGCGCCGCCATCCTTCCCGGCTGGGGCTGGCGCGACGAGAACGGCGTCATGCAGGTGCGCATCGAGCCGGCGCTCGAGTTCGGAGAGGACCTCAAGGACCCCGTGAAGGTCACGACCGCCATCGCCGCGCGCGTCGAGCGCTGGGTGCGCGCGCACCCCGAGCAGTGGCTGTGGCTGCATAGGCGCTTTAAGCACGTCACTTGGACGGACTAGTTTTCCTCATTGCCTCCCCCCGCGGGGGAGGGCGGGGTGGGGGACGCCGGAAAAAGAGAAGGCCCGCGTGAGCGGGCCTTCTTCTTTCTTGCTCGCCCCCCTCCTGCCTCCCCCGTGGGGGGAGACAGTGAGGAAGGGTTACTTCTTGATGATGTCCAGGAGCTGGACTTCGAATATGAGCGTGGCTCCACCGGGGATGTCCGGGGGATAGCCGCGCTCGCCGTAGGCGATGTCGGAAGGGCAGACCAGCCGGGCCTTTCCGCCGACCCGCATCTTCTGGACACCCTCGGTCCAGCACGGGATGACGCCGTTGAGGGCGAACTCGAGCGGCTGCTTGCGCTCGACCGAGCTGTCGAAGACCTTCCCGTCGGTCAGCGTGCCGTGGTAGTGCACCTTCACGGTGTCGGTCGCCTTGGGCGAGGAGCCCTTGCCCTCCACGAGGCTCTTGTAGACGAGCCCGCTCGGCGTGCGGACCGCGCCGGGCTCCTTCGACGCCTTCTCGGGGTACTCGTCCTTCTTGGCGATGCCGACGAGGGAGAGGTCGTAGGCCACGGGGGCGCCGCCGGGGACGGCGGGCGGGGCGCCGCGGTCGCCGTAGGCGATGGCGGCGGGGCAGACCGCGCGCGCCTTGCCGCCGACCTTCATCTTGAGCAGGGCCTCGGCGAGGCAGGGGATGACGCCCTTCAGCGACATCGTCGCGGGGGCCTCGAGGGCGCTGTCGAAGGGCTGTCCGTCGGCGAGCGTGCCCTGGTAGTTCACGAGCAGCTTGTCGCTCTCCTGCGGGACGGCGCCGGCGCCGGCCTCGATGACGCGGAAGATCATCCCGCTCGGCGTCGCCGTCGCGCCGGGGAGCTTGGACTCGCGGTCGAGGAACTCCTTCGCCTTGGCCTGCACGCGCTGGCGGCGGAAGGGCTCGACGCGGGGGCCGTAGTCGTTGAGGTCGACCGCGGACGGGCGCTGGAGCGCGCCGTCGGCGACGCCCTTCTCGACGACCGCGTACTCCCTGGCCGTGATGCCGAACTGCACGAGGTTGCGACCCAGGATCTGGCCGAGCGCGTAGAGCGTCTTGTCCGCCTCGGTCGCGAGCGCGGGGGCCTTCTTCACGGGCTTCTTCGCGGCGGGCTGGGCCGAGACCTGCGGCGGAAGGCCCGCCAGCGGGGGGGTCGCGGCGTCGGGGCCCTGGGCGAGGGCCGGGACGGCGAGGATGAGGGTCAGCAGGGCGGCACGCGTCATGGTTGGTCTCCTTGTGATGCGGGGCGTTTGCGGAAAAGGTCCTCGAACTTCGCCTTGGCCGGAGCGTCCTTGCGCGCGTACCCCCGAGCCGCCGTCCCGGCCGGGGCGTTCGCGCGCGGCTTGAAGAACTCGCAGAAGTTGGCTTTCTCCCGGTCGGCGAGCTGCTCGGTCTGCGGCTCCCGGCACTCGTTGTTCAGGTTCGGCGCGTGCAGCTCGCAATTGCGGCAGCAGCGCGTCTCGCTGCGGCAGCCGGGGCAGAGCTCGCTGCGCGCGAAGTCGCTCCCTTCGAGCGCGCGGCCGCAGCGCCAGCAGCTCCCCGCCCGGTCGGAACTCACCGCGCGGCGCTGGGGTGGCGCTCGCGCACGACGTGATAGGTGTCGCGCGCGATCATGAGCTCCTCGTTGGTGGGGATGACCCACGCGTGGAGCTTCGCGTCGGGGCGCGTGATGCGGACCGCTTCCCCGGGGGAGACGTGGTCGTTGGCGCTCGTGTCGAGCAGCAGGTCGAGGCACTCGAGGCCCTCGAGGATGCGCTTGCGCACGGGCGCCGAGCGCTCGCCGATGCCGCCGGTGAAGACCACCGCGTCGGCCCCGCCCATCTCGGCGAAGTAGGAGCCGATGTAGCGCTTGATGCGGTGGCAGAAGAGGTCGACGGCCAGGCGCGCGCGCTTGCCGTCGGCGGAGGACTCCTTCGACAGGAGCTCGCGCATGTCGTTGCTGAAGCCGGAGACGCCGAGCAGGCCGGATTTCTTGTTGAGGATCGTGTCGATCTCGGAGTGGTTGAGCCCTTCCTTGTCGGCGATGAAGGCGCAGATCGAGGGGTCGATGTCGCCCGAGCGCGTGCCCATGACGAGGCCCTCGAGCGGGGTGAGGCCCATCGAGGTGGTGTAGGACTTCCCGCCCTTGATCGCGCAGGCCGAACAGCCGTTGCCGAGGTGGAGGGTGATGATGTTGACCTTGTCCTCGGGCAGGTTCATGAGCTTCTGGTAGCGCCAGGCCACGTAGCGGTGCGAGGTCCCGTGGAAGCCGTAGCGGCGGATCTTGTGGCGCACGTAGAAGTCGTAGGGGATGGCGTAGATGTACGAGGTCTCGGGCATCGTCGCGTGGAAGGCCGTGTCGAAGACCGCGACCTGCGGGATCGTGGGGCCGAGGGCGTCCTGGGCGGCGCGGATGCCCTTGAGGTTCGGCGGGTTGTGCAGCGGAGCGATGTCGATGCAGGCCTCGATGGCCTTGACCACGGCGGCGTCGATGAGGGCGGAGGCCTGGAACTCCTCGCCGCCGTGGACCACGCGGTGGCCGACGGCGTGCAGGTCGGAGAGGGACTTGATCTCGGAGAGGCCCGTCTGGGGCGCGACCACCCACTTGAGGATGTGTTCGATGGCCGCGTGATGGTCGTTGAGGGGGACGTTCTCCTTCGTCGCCGGCTTGTCCTCGGCCTGCAGCGTCACCATGGTGCGCTGGCCGGCGAGCTCGACGAGACCGCGGGCGAAGCAGCGGTCGGAATCCGAGGCGACGAGCTTGTCGTCGGTCTGGATGATCTGGAATTTAAGGGAGGAAGAGCCGCAATTCAGGACGAGGACGTTCATAGTGAGGGGATTATACCTCTTGGAGGGGAAAGGGGGAATCGAGAGGTGGGAATGCGTCCGCCGCCCATCGACGGCGGTGCCAGACACGCCCGGGGTGCCGGGTGTCAGGCGCCGAGTGGAGCGGCGGCGGGCGCCCCTATTCGGTCCTGAAGCGGTACCCGAAGCGCTCGACGGTCTCCAGCCAGGTCCCCGCACGGCGGCCGAGGGCCGCGCGCAGGCGGCTGACGCCGACGTCCACCGCGCGGGTCTCCGCCCGGCGGCTCATGCCCCAGACCGTCTCGAGGAGGTAGGAGCGGCTGAGGACGCGGCCCGCCTTGCGCATGAGGATCTCGAGCAGCTCGAACTCGCGGGGCCGCAGCGCGACGAGGCGGCCGCGCACCCGGCATTCGTGGCGCGCGGGGTCGAGGGACACCGGCCCGACCGACATGGCCCGCCCGACGGATTCCTCGCGCTCGAAGCGGCGGCGCAGCACGGCGCGCACGCGCGCGACGCGCTCGGTCGGCTCGCAGTCGAGCGCCGCGAAGTCGTCGGCGCCCCAGTCGAAGGCCTCGGCGGTCTCGGCCTCGCCGCGGCGCGCGGCGACCATGATGACGGGCAGCTCGCGGCCGGGTTCGGTCTGCCGCAGGGCCTTGAGGCAGGCGAGGCCGCTCATGTCCGGGAGGTCGAGGCCCAGCAGGACGAGGTCGGGCGGGTCTTTAAGCGCGGCAAGCGCTTCGTTGCCGGTCTCCGCCCGGTCCACGATGAGGTTCCAGGCGGAATATTCCGCCGAGAGGGTCTCGGCCCATAAAATAGCTTCTCCAACCAATAGGATTCTATGTGCCATTTAATAATACAAGCTCGATAAAACCATTATAACAATAAATAATTTTAATTAATTGATGTTACATAGGCATTACCTATATGAATAATTCTTGTTACATGCCGAGGGTACACTTATGAGGTAAGTGTTGGACGTTCGCGCGATAAGAACCGGAGGGAAAATGTACCGGATCCTGCTCATCGAAGACGACCCCATCATCCAGAGCGCCCTGCAGGAGGTCCTCCGGCAGGAGGGCTTCGAGCTGCTGCAGGCCGGCGACGGCGCCCGGGGCCTCGCGCTGGCCGCCGCGGAGAAGCCCGACCTCGTCCTGCTCGACATCCACCTGCCCGACACCACCGGCTTCGAAGTCTGCCGAGTCCTGAAGAGCGGCGGGACGACGCGCCACATCCCGGTCGTCATCCTGAGCGGGCAGGCGCGCGAGACCGCGGACCGCGTCTCGGGGCTGGACCTCGGCGCCGACGACTACCTGCTCAAGCCCATCGCCTCCAAGGTCCTCGTCGCGCGCATCCGCGCGCTCCTGCGCATCTCGGCGAAGCCCTCCTGACATGAAGAGCCTCCCGGGGAAGGCGCTGCTCTCGGCCCTCCTCGGGGTCTTCTGCGCCCTCTCCGCCTCGGCCGGCGGCAAGCTCGACGGCGGGACGCTCGCGATCCCGCGCTCCGCGGCGACCGGCGGCGGAACGCTGCTCGCCTCCGCCGGGTTCGGCCTCGCCAACGCCGTCGGCGAGACCTCCGTCTCGACCTTCAGCGGCGGCGGCTTCCGCCTGCAGACCGGCCTCGTCCCGCTCGTCCCCCAGCCCGGCAGCGTCACCGCGCTCGCCGTCGTCACGAAGTCCACCGGGACGCTCGAGCTCTCCTGGACGGCGCCGGGGATCGACGGCCTCCTCGGCGACGTCGTCGCGGGGGTCTGGCGCGTCGACTACTCCTCCGAGCCCGCGCACGCCTTCGACCCGACCGTCTTCAAGCTCGAGATCCCCACGGCCTGCGCGGCCGGCTCGCCGCAGGGCCTGGTCCTCACGGGCCTGGAGGCCAACACCACCTACTTCGCCCGCGTCTATCTCGGCGACGTGCGCAAGGCCCTGGCCGAGACCTCCGACCAGGAGGACTCCTCGACCTGGGCCGACACCCCGGCCTCGCCCGTGCTCAGCGCCGTCTACGCGACGAGCATCACCATCACCTGGGCGCTGCCCGCCTCCGGCGCCGAGGGCTACCGCCTGCACGCCTCCTCGACCGACTTCGGCGCCGCGCTCCCGGGCGGGACGCTGTACTCGACCTCGACGCCCGGCGGCACGGCCGTGACGCTGACCGTGCGCAACCTCGTGCCGGCCACGACCTACTACTTCCGGCTCGGCAGCCTGAACTGGCAGGACGACTTCAACTTCACGACCCTTCTGGCTACGCGCACGCGGGGTTCCGGCGGCGTCATGCCCGTCTCCAACCTCGTCGCCAGCGCCGACCCCTGGGCGCACCGCGTCGCGCTCACCTGGGACGACCCCGTCTTCGCGGACTTCGCGGGCGTGCTCGTGCTCATGAGCACGAACCCCATCACGGACGCGCCGGCCGACGGCGCGGGCTATCCGGCCGGCGCGGTCCTCGCGGGCGGCGCCCTCTCGCGCTCGAGCGCGGCCTTCTCCGCGCACGCGGAGGGCGGGCTGGCGCTCGACGCGACCCAGTACTTCCAGCTCTTCGCCCGCTCGAACGGGGAGACCTACTCGGTGGGGGTCGGCACGGCCGTGGTGCTCGACCTTCCGCCGCTCACCGCGGCCGGACTGGGCCTCGAGCTCCTCGGGCCGGTGTCCGCGCGCGTGCGCTGGTCCCCGGTGCTCTCGAGCGACGACGGCTCCTCCTTCCGGAGCGCGCCCCCGGACGGCTGGGAGCTCCTGCGCTACGACGTCTACCGCGCCACGGGCATCGTGCGCGCCGGCTGGACGCTCGTCGGATCGACGAACGCGGCCGCCGAGCACCTCGACGTCGCGCTCCCCCTCGCCGACACGCCGTATTTCTTCAAGGTCGTGCCGGTCGACGGGTACAGCGGGCCCAACGGCTATGCGATGGCCGTGGACACGCGCGGGGACCTCTACGCGGTCGCGCCGGACGGGGTGTCGCGCCTGCGCGTCCCCGCCGACATCGCCGCTTCCCTCGTCGCGGGGGGGAAGCCGGTCCTCGTGCGGGCCGACGAGCAGCCCGGCGACCTGGGCGGCCGCGTGGTCAAGTCGGTGCGCTTCGACGCCTTCACGACGCCGGCGAAGACCTCCCTGCCGAACTTCCGCCTGCCCGAGACGCGCACCGAGGTGAGCCTGCGCTATGAGGTCGCCGGCGGCGTGGTCGTGCCGAGCGCCGCGGGCGCGCTCGCCCTGCCGACGCCCGGCCCCGCGGTCTCGGCGCAGGATGCGACGAGCCGGCTGGGCGCCTACTGGGACGACGGGCGCGACTTCGTGAAGCTTTACGGGTCCGTCGACCCCGCCGAGCAGACGGTGCGCGTGCTCTCCTCGATGCCGGGCGGCTACCAGGTGCGCACCATCGTGCGCGACGCCGCGTTCAGCTTCGACGTTTCCAACATCACGAACAAGGCGCTCACTCCCAACGGGGACGGCCTCAACGACACCGTCGTCTTCGTCTTCGATAATCCGCGCGACTCGGGCTATGAGGGCAAGGTCTTCGACATGCGAGGCGCCTTCGTCTCCGAGATGCGCTCCGGTCCCGTCGCCAACAGCCTGCTCTGGGACGGCAGGGCCGGCGGCCGCGTCGTCGACGGGGGCGTCTACGTCTATCAGATCCGCGCCGAGGGGAAGGTCTTCAACGGCACGGTGGTGGTGATCCGGTGACGAGCGCGCCGGCGTTCTCCTTTCGCGCCGCACTCCGGGGTCCTGGGTGGGCCCCCGGAGTGAGCGCATGGCTCGCCGCCCTGCTCGTCTGCGCGCTCGCCGCGACCGCGCGCGCCGCTTTCGAGGACCTCGGCGCCGGCGGCCGCGCCCCGGGCATGGGCGACGCTTTCGTCGCCATCGCCGACGACGTCTATGCCGTGCACTACAACCCGGCGGGGCTGGGCCGCCTGGAGCGGCCCCAGTTCGGGGCCGCCTACACCGCGCACTTCGTCGGACTGACCGACAACTCCCAGCTCGGCAGCTCCTTCCTCGGCTACGCGCACCCGCTCGAGGAGGGCCGCCGGGGCACGCTCGCCGCCGCCTGGGAGAGCTTCTCCCTGAACAGCTCCCTCTACCGGGAGCAGAGCTTCGCCCTCGCCTACGGCCGCAGCGCCTGGAAGCCCGACGCCGGAGGCGAGCTCTTCCTCGGCGCCGCGCCCAGGTACCTCCAGCGCTCCTTCGGCTCCTTCCCGGAGGCGTCGAACGCGGTCATCGCCAACGACATCGGCCGCTCCGGCCGGCCCGACCCCGTCCTGAGCGGGACCCGCAGCCGCGGGGCGCTCGACGCCGACCTGGGCGCGCTCTACCGCTTCGCCCGCCACTTCACGCTCGGCGCGCAGCTCGCGCATGTGCTGCAGCCGAACGTCGCCTTCAGTTCTTCGGACCGCGATACCGTGCCCATGGCCCTGCGCGTGGGTCTCGACTACGGCAGCCTCGTCTCGCACCTCAGCGCGCAGATCGAGACGCGCCGCGCGCCCACCGGCACGCGCGACCAGAGCCTCGCGGTCGGCGCCGAGCGCTGGTTCCCCAAGCTCTTCGTCGGCGAGTTCGGCCTGCGCGGCGGCCTCGACCTGGGTTCGCGCGATTTCGCCCAGCTCTGCATGGGCGTCTCATTCCGGACGCGGCGGCTGACGGTCGACTACGGCTTCGGAATCCCGCTGCGCACGGTGTCCTCGACCTCCGGCAGCCACCGGGTCGCCGTGGGCTTCCGCTTCGGCCGCACGACCGACCAGGAGGAGTCGCTCGAGATGGTGCTCGAGGCGATGCGCCAGCTCAAGAGCGGCACGGCGCCCGCGGTGATCCAGGCGGACGCGAGAGGTCTCTCGCTGACCCAGAGGGCGGTGCTCGACGAGCGGCTCGCGCAGACCAACGGGCTCGAGCGCGTCGCCCGCTTCCGCGAGGCCTCCGAGAAGATGACCTCGGCGCTCGCCATCGCACCCTCGGACCCGGCCGTGCTCGGGCACTTCAGCCGCCTCAACTTCATCGCCCAGCAGTACCCCGAGCTCACCGACTACCAGACGAAGCCGGCGCAGGCCGCCCTGCATCGCGGTCTGCTCGCCTACCTCGCAGGCGAGGACCAGAAGGCGGTCGAGGGGGCCGCCGAGGCGGTCCGGCTCGAGCCGAAGGACAAGGAGCTCGACGCCTTCCTGACCCAGCTCGAGCGCGTCACCGGCCGCAAGCGCATGCCCGTCTCGGAGGAGACGAAGCCCGTCGTCGAGGCCGGCTGGCTCGCGCAGGCCGAGCGGGCCATCCGCGAGCGCCGCTACGACGACGCCGTCGAGGCGGCGCGGGGCGCGCTCGCCGAGAACCCGAGCGACGCGGCGGCCTGGGAGGACCTCGGTACCGCCTACTTCGCGATGAAGGACTATCCGCGCGCTTACGAAGCCTGGCGCAACGCTCACGAGTACGAGAAGAGCCCGAGCGTGCGCGACGAGATCAAGGGCTACATGAACACCATCGAGCTCGTCCTGCGCCGGCGCGGGCTGAGCGTGCCCGAACGACGCCGGGCCGCCGCGGCTCCCGCTCCGGCGCCTGCTCCCGCTTCCTCCGCGGCACCGGCGACCATCACCGAGGCCGAAGCCCGCGCCCTCTACCAGCGCGGCGTCGACGCCTTCACCCGCCGCGACTTCGCCGAGGCCAAGGCGGCCTTCGAGGAGATCCTGCGCGGCGACCCCGGCAACGTGGAAGCGGCCAACGCCCTGCGCCGCGTCCTGGAGGAGGCGCGTTGAAGCTGAGGATCCAGCTCGCGCTCGGCGTCGGCGCGCTCGTCGTCGCGCTGCTCGCCGGCACCGTCCTCTCCGTCCTGCGCGTCCAGCGCAGGGCGCTCGAACGCCAGTCCGACGAACGCCTCACCGCCCTGCTCGAGGGCGCGGCCCGCGTCACCGGCGAGGCCGTCGCCGCCCGCGACGAGCTCATGGCCGTCAGCTATCTCATGTTCCTCAAGCGCGAGCACCCGGAGCTCGTCTACGCCGAGGCGCTCTGGGGCTCGCACTCCGCGCGCATCGGTGAGCCGAGTCCGGGCCTGCGCATGACGGGCAAGGCGATCGAGGTCCGCGGCATCGAGCAGGGAGCGGGCCGCGAGTCGGCCTCCTCTCGGCCCGTGCCGGGGGGTGCGGCGGGTCCCCTCGGCGCGGGCCGCGAGTCGGCCTCCTCTCGGCCCGTGCCGGGGGGTGCGGCGGGTCCCCTCGGCGCCGAGCTGAGGCTCGGCTTCGACGCCGCGGCGCTCGACGCCGCGATCTCCCGCGCCCTGCGGCCGCTGCTCCTGCGCACCTTGGGGCTCGGAGCGTTCTTCGGCTTCCTCGGCATCCTCGCCGCGCTCCTCTTCGCCTGGCGCCTGAGCCGGCCGCTGAGCGCGCTCGCCGCCGCCGCCGACGAGGTCGGCCGCGGGCGGCTCGACGCCTCGGCCGCGGTGCGCGGCCCCGAGGAGGTCCGCCTTCTCGCCGTGCGCTTCAACGCGATGACGGGGAGCCTGCGCGACCTCATGCAGTTCCGCGAGGACATGCTCCACACCCTCACCCACGAACTCAACAATCCCCTCGGCGGGCTCAAGGCCTACATCGGTCTTCTCGAAGAGGGCCGCTTCCCCTCGGGGGAGAGGGGGGAGGAGGCGGTGCGGACCATGGGCTCCGCCGTGCGGCGCATGGAGGCCTCGCTGGCCAACGCGCTCGCGCTCTTCCGCGCCGGACGTCCCCGCGCCGAGGCGCCCGGCGGGCTCGCCCGGATCGACGACATCGTCGCCGAGACCGTCCGACTCTTCACGCCCGCGGCCGAGGCCAAGGGCGTGCGCCTGCTCGTCGGCAAGCTCGCGCAGGCGAGCCTGCGCGGCGATGAGGAGCCGCTGCGCCGCGTCGCCGCGAACCTGGTCTCCAACGCCGTGAAGTACACTCCCGAGGGCGGCGAGATCCGCGTGAGCGTCGAGGTCGACGCGCGCCGCGTCTTCTTTCGCGTGGCCGACACCGGCCGCGGCATCGCTCCGGAACACCTGCCGAAGATCTTCGAGAAGTTCGACCGCGCCGGCGAGTCGCGCATCCCCGGCGCGGGTCTGGGACTGCACATCGTCCGTTCCGCCGTCGAGGCGCTGGGCGGCACCGTCGCCGTCGAGAGCGTCCTCGGAAAAGGCTCGACTTTCACCGTCGTCCTGCCCAAAGCGTAGCAGGGAGGCCGTATGAACCAGAGAGAAGGCCGGCGCATCCACGACATCCGGAGGGGGGTCCTGACCGTCGCCCCCGTCCGGGTCGTCCTGGTGGCTGCCTTCCTCATCCTCCCGTGGGTAGGGGTGACGTGTGTCCGGGCGCAGACTTTCCCGGCCGCGATGAACTTCCAGGGCCGCCTCACCGACGCGTCGAACAACCCCCTTTCCGGCGGACACAACCTCGCCTTTGCGCTCTATGACGCCTCCTCGGGCGGGACTCCGCTCTGGTCCGAGACGCAGAGCGGCGTGAGCGTCGTCAACGGCGTGTTCGCCGTGCAGCTCGGCGCGGCGACGCCGCTCTCACCGCTCTACTTCTACGGCTCCGAGCGCTGGCTGCAGGTCACCGTCGACGGCACCCCGCTGACCCCGCGTGAGAAGCTCGCCGCCGCGCCCTACGCTCTCAACGCGGGCGCGCTCGACGGGCGCGGCTACCTCTCGTTCGTCTCGACCGACACGACGGCGCAGAGCATCGCCGGCGCCAAGACCTTCACGGGGGCGCTGAGCGTTCCTGCGCCGACGCTCTTCGCGGGCGCCGCGGGCGACCCTGCCGGCTCCGCCGGCGCGCTCTACTACAACTCGGCGAGCAACAAGCTGCGCCTGCACATCGGCAGCGGCTTCGTCGACATCGCGACCGGCACCGCCGGCGCGGGCGGCGCGACCTACACCGCCGACGAGCTCTCGCTGCACCTGGCGGGCGGTCAGTTCTCCGCGCTCTCCTCCTCCGTGACCCTGCAGGGCAACAGCTTCAACGCGGCGGACCGGCTCGTGAAGCTCGACTCCTCCGGCCGCCTGCCCGCGGTCAACGCCTCGCTGCTCACGAACCTGCCCGCGGCGTCGGGCCCCATCGCGCCGCAGTACGTCGACCTCTCGACGGTGACGGCGGCTTTGAATCTGAAGCTGACGAGCGGCGCCGTTCCCTCGGACTTCGTCGACCTTTCGACGGTGACGGCCGCTCTCGGCCTCAAGCTGACGAGCGGGGCGGTGCCGGCCGACTTCATCGACCTCTCGACCGTGACGGCGGCGCTCCTCGGCAAGGTGGACCGCTCCGGCGACGGGATGACGGGGCCGCTGACGATGCTCGGGAACTCGACGGTCACGGTGAAGGGCGACGCGTTCTCGGTGGGGGGAGCGACCTTTGCGGTGGCCTCCGGCCGCATCGGGATCGGTACGCAGGCGCCGGTCACCCGCCTGCACGTCGCGGGCGGAGATCTTCAGGTCGGAGAGCAGACCGCGAGCACCATCGCCGCGGCAGGATATGTCACCCTTGCGAATCTGAGCGCCGCTCCGGCCGCGGCGCCCGGACGGCTGTACTACGACATCGCCGGAGAGGGCGCCCTCATGCTCCGTCTCAACTCCGGCGGCTTCGTCGCGATCGCCACGGGCTCGGCGGGCGCGGGCCTGAGCTCCGTCAACGCCGACGGGGCCCAGTTCACCGGGCTCGGCACCGGGGTCAGCCCTCTGACGCTGCAGTCCTCCTCCGTCACGCTGCAAGGCAACGTTTTCAACGCGGCGGACCGGCTCGTCAAGCTCGATGGTTCGAATCGCCTCCCCGCGGTCAACGCCTCGCTGTTGACGAACCTCCCCGCGGCCTCGGCTGCGGTCGCGCCGCAGTATGTCGACCTCTCGACGGTCACGACGGCGCTGAGCCTGAAGCTGACGAGCGGCGCGGTGCCGACGGACTTCGTGGATCTCTCGACGGTGACGGACGCGCTGGCGCTGAAGCTCGACGCGGGGGCCGCGATCCCTCCGGGTTCGGTGAACCTCTCGACGGTCACGACGGCGCTGAGCCTGAAGCTGACGAGCGGCGCGGTGCCGACGGACTTCGTGGATCTCTCGACGGTGACGGACGCGCTGGCGCTGAAGCTGGACGCGGGGGCCGCGATCCCGCCGGGTTCCGTGAACCTCTCGACGGTCACGACGGCGCTGAATTTGAAGCTGACCTCCGGCGCGGTGCCCTCGGGCTTCATCGACCTCTCGACGGTGACGACGGCGCTCGACGGAAGGGTCGCGAGGGCCGGCGACGGGATGACGGGCCCCCTGACGATGCTCGGGAACTCGACGGTCACGGTGAAGGGCGACGCGTTTTCGGTCGGCGGCAGCACGCTCGTCGTGGCGAACGGCTGGGTGGGTTTCGGGACGGCGGATCCGACGGGGATCCTCCACCTCAAACAGGGGAACGTGAACGTCGTCGTGTCCAGCGCGAGTGCGGGGTCCGGCCCGAACATAGCGCAGGTCCCCGTGATGACGTTCTTCGGCTATACGGGCGGCGGGCCGAGTTCCTGGGATGGAAGTACGCGGTTCACCTACAACGACGCAGGCTTCTCGATCAGTCACAACGGGGGCACGAGCGGGCCGAACCTGGGTCCGCTCGGCTTCGGCCTCGGGGCCGGCGGTCGGGAAGACGACCTGTTCGTCAGTTCGATCGGTGCGGTGGGCATAGGGACGAGCGATCCCCAGTATCGGCTGCACGTCGCGACCGGGGCGCTCGAGGCGGGCGACATCGTCGTCGTTTCGACCGGGACCTCGAACGTGTTCCGGGTGACCGGGCAGGGCGAAGTGTATGCGAACAAGCTCTACGGCGACGGCTCTTCGCTCACGGGAATCAACCTCTCCAGCAAGGTCGACAGGGCCGGCGACGGCATGACCGGTCCGTTGACCATGCAGGACGGGTCGTCGGTCACGGTCAAGGCGAGTCTGCTGGTCGACGGCTTCAACAACGCCGCCCGACAACTCCGCTTCCGCGACGCGGATGCCGCGGCGGCGGGCGGCGTCGGCGCCTTCGTCTATAACACGGGTTCCGACTTCGACGGTCTCGCGATCCACGCCCAGAGCGGGATCTCCCTGCGCACGAACGCGACGGAGCGCGTCGTCGTCAACGTACTCGGGGACGTCGGTATCGGGGTGCCGAGCCCGCTTGCGAAGCTGAACGTGAACCGGCCGATCCCGCTGGGGGTCGGCGTCAGCAGCGCGTCGCTCTATCTGCGCGGCTCGGACAACGGCTACGGTCTCGCGATGGGCAATCTGACGGGCGGCTATGCCTGGCTCCAGGGGATGATCAACGACGCTCCCTCGCTTCCGATCCTGCTCAACCCCGCGGGCGGGAGCGTCGGCATCGGCACGATGAACCCGGTCTACCGCCTGAGCGTCAACACTCCGACCGGAGCGGGCGAGACGCGGAACCTGCTGCAGCTCGTCGCGGAGCAGACCGGCCGCAACCCACGGCTCAACGTCGTGTCCCAGAACACGGAGACCGGGACGAAGTACATCTCGGCGCAGACGGACGCCGACGACGGCGTTTTCCCGCACATGGTCCTGCAGCCGAGCGGAGGGAGCGTCGCGATCGGCACGACGACGCCGAACGCGCGTCTGCACGTGAAGGACTCCGTCTCGAATCTCCGTTTTGGGCACAATCTGAGCGCCGGCAGCGGCGGTCCCAGCCTCATGCTGGAGACCGACTCGAACGTCTACGGCGACATCCTGTGGCGCACGTATGCCGCCGACCAGGTGCGGCTGCGTGGAAGCTCCTATGGCCTCGCGGTCGGGGGGGACAATCCGCGCCTCAACATCGGCTACGCCGACGCGAACTACACCAACGCCGCCCTCGTGGTCAACGGCAACGTCGGCATCGGCATGACGGATCCCGGAAGCTACAAGGTCAACGTGGCCGGTTCGCTGAACGCCACGGAGATCCGCGTCAACGGCACCATCCTTACTCCCGGCACCGGCTCGAACTGGACGGTCTCGGGCGCGGACGTCTATCGCGCGGCCGGCAACGTCGGCATCGGGGCGTCCAGCCCGGGGAGCCTGCTGCATCTGAGGAGCACGAACGGCGGCACCCTGTTCATGGAGTATCCCGGGAACACGAACTCCTTCATCGGTCAGAACTCCCTCGGCCAGCTTCTGCTGGGGAGGGGCGTCTGGCAGCAATCCAACAGCCAGCTGACCATCGAGCCGAACGGCAGCGTGGGGATCGGCGTGGTCTATCCCGCCGCGCGTCTGCACGTCTCGAGCGCGAGCGCGCTCGCGACGGAAACGGTCTTCCAGGTCTCCAGCGGGACGGGCCAGGGACAGGAGCTGCTCGTCGTCAAAGGGGACGGGAAGGTGGGCGTCGGTAAGTCCGATCCCGGGACGACGCTGGACGTTGCCGGCGTCATCCGGACCTCGGGCTCTCGCGTCGAATCGCTCGGCGTCACGGACTACCACAACCACGGGCTGCGGATGTCCACCGGGAGCACGAACCTCTGGCAGCTCGCGCCGGCCAACGGATTCTTCAGTCTTTCGATGTGGAACGGCTCGACCTGGAAGGACTGGGTCAACGTCGATGCGACCGGTCGGGTCGGGATCGGCTCGACGAGCCCCGGCGCGCAGCTGCAGTCGGTCTACACCCTGCCGGGCGTCCTTCCGGACGGGGTCGCCTACTTCGACAACCGCGGCGCGAACGTCGATTCGACCTTGAAGCTCGGGGATTCCACGGTCAACTCGACGCGCTTCATCCTTCGCGCCCTCAACGACAGCGACGGGGACGCGGGAGGGGCCACCGACGTCTTCGTCGTCAAGGCCGACGGGAAGGTCGGGATCGGGACGGGAACCCCGGCGGCGGTGCTCGACATCCAGAGTCCCCTGGCGGACAGCCAGGGGAAGCTCCTGCGCTTCACCTCCGCGGGCACGGAGTGGCTCAAATTGACCCGGCTGGATGCGACTTCGACGGCCATGCTGCAATCGGCGCAGAACATCTCTCTGCAGCCGACCGGCGGCAACGTCGGCGTCGGGACGGCGGATCCGGGGTCGAAGCTCCATGTGTCGGGGGATGTCCAGGTGGGGGACCTCACGGCCAGCACGATCGCCGCCGCCGGCTACTACACGTTCGCCGGCATCTCCCAGCCGGCGGCCGCGCCCGGACGCGTCTATTATGATTCCGCCGCGAAGAAGCTGCGGCTCTCGACGGGGACGCTCACGGCGGATTGGCTGGACCTTTCCGGAGGCGGCGTGCCGGCGGGCGCAGTGATGTTCTTCAATCTGGCGAGCTGTCCGAGCGGATGGAACGAAGTCTCCGGCGCCCAGGGCCGATACGTGGTCGGATTGCCGCCGAGCGGCACTCTGGCGGGAACCGCGGGGTCGGCGTTGAGCAACCTCGAGAACCGGGCGGTGGGACAGCACGATCACGCCATCACCGATCCAGGGCATGTGCACGACCTCCTGGGCGATGCCTCGGGTGCGGACGTCACCGTGGGGGCCGACAACGGAGCCGCCACCCATAACGGGAGCTATGCGGGGAACGTCGCCTCACATGTCACGGGGGTCACGGTCAACAACGCGGGCTCCGTCGCCGGCACCAACGCGCCGTACATCCAATACCTCGTGTGCCAGTGCACGGGGCCGGGCGCGTGCCAATCGAGCGCCTCGGGGCAGTCGGTCGACACGACGGCGAACCTGGGCGGCGGTACTGCCGGTGCGCTGCCCTACCAGTCCTCCGCGGACCATACGACGTTCCTGTCCATCGGGGGAGCGAACGCCGTCCTGACGTCCAACGGCTCCGTGCCGACGTGGAACGCCGCTCCCGCCCTGTCGGGGACCAACTTCACCGGCATCGTCGACGGCGCGCTTTCGAGCAACGTGGCGAAGCTCACCGGAGCGCAGACCTTCAGCGGCGACAAGACCTTCACCGGCGCGCTGACGGTGCCGGCGCCGATGCTCTTCACGGCGGCCGCGGGCGACCCGGCCGGTTCCGCGGGCGCGCTCTACTATAATTCGACGAACAACCGGCTGCGTCTGCATATCGGCAGCGGCTTCGTGGACATCGCGACCGGCACCCTCGGCGCGGGGCTCGACGACAAGGTTGCAAAAGCCGGCGACGGGATGACCGGTCCGCTGACGATGCTGGGCAACTCCACGGTCACCGTCAAAGGCGATGCGTTCTCTGTCGGCGGCTCGACGCTGGCGGTCAGGAACGGCCGACTTGGAATCGGGACAGCGGATCCTCTCGCCCTGCTGACCTTGAGCGCAGCGGGGCCGCGCCTGCTCATGACGGATGCCTCCGGCGGCGCCGACGCCAAGAACTTCGACCTCTTCAGCGGTGGGGCGGGGCTGTATCTCCGGACGGTCGACGACGCGGGGACCGCGCTTCACAACGTGATGAAGTTCCAGAAGGGCGCCGCAGGCGTACACGACTATACCGCGCTCTTCAGCCGCAACGTCGAGCGTGCACGACTCGACCCCTCGGGACAGTTTGGAGTGGGAACGCAGACCCCGGCCGCGCGTTTGCACGTGAGCAGCGAGAGCGCGGTCGCGGCCGATACGGTGCTGCTCGTCTCGAGCGGCGCGGCGGCGGGGCAGGAACTCGTCGCCGTCATGGGCGACGGCCGGACCGGCATCGGGACGACGGCTCCCGACGGGTTCCTGCACGTGAGGGGCGGCAACACGAACATCGTGGTCTCGAGCATGACCGCCGGGGCCGGTCAGGCCGCAGCTCAGGTGCCGGTCCTGACCTTCACGGGGGCGAACGGGATCGGTCAGCCGTCATGGGATGGGAACACGCGCTTCACGTACAACGCCTCGGGGTTCGCCATCAGCCACAACGGAGGCGGCGCCGGACAGGCTTCGGGGCCCCGCGGCCTCGGCCTCGGCACCGCGGGACGCGAGGGAGACCTCTTCATCAGCTCGGGCGGGGCCGTCGGCGTCGGGACGACCCTGCCGTACTATCTGCTGCACGTCTCGAGCGGGGCGGGGGAGCCCGGCGACCTTCTGGCCGTCTCCACGGGGACTTCGGACGTCTTCCGTGTCAACGGCCAGGGCGAGGTGCGCGCGAACAAGTACTACGGCGACGGGTCCGCCCTGACGGGAGTGAGCGACGGCGCGGACAAGGTCGCGAAAGCCGGGGACGGGATGACCGGTCCGCTGACGATGCTGGGGAACTCGACGATCACGGTGCTGGGCGACGCGTTCTCGGTGGGAGGGAGCACGCTCGTCGTCTCGAACGGGTGGGTCGGCATCGGTACGCCGAGCCCGGCGGCGGCGTTGGACGTGAAAGGCAGCGGCGCAGGGCACGTGATGATCGGCGCATGGACGAGCGATACGGCGTTCGGCGGCGTGAGCATGAACGGCTCCCTTGGGAACGATGGGAACGGTCTGTTCAATCGCGGCGGCTATGCGCTGGTCGTTAACAGGCAGACCGGCCAGGACATCGGGTTCAAGGAGAACTTCGGCGCGAACCAGATGGCCGTCGAAAACAGCGGACGCGTCGCCGTCGGTCTCGGAGTCCAGCGGGCCGCCGCGCGCCTGCACGTCTCGAGCGCGAACGCGGTCGCCACGGACACGGTGTTCCAGGTCTCCAGCGGGCCCGCCTGGGGGCAGGAGCTCTTCCAGGTCAAGGGCGACGGCAAGGTCATCGTGGGGCCCGGGGACGCGACCACGACGCTGACCGTGCGCAGTCCCGACACGATGGGCAGGATCGACATCTCGGGCCCGGGCAACGCCTGGAACTATTCCGGCTTGAGCCTCCTATCGAACGACGCGACGCCGAAGTACTGGGGCTGGTACCACCGGAAAGTCGGCGGAGAGACGAACAACCTGCTCCTCGAGGAGTTCGACGGCACGAACTATAAACAGCGCATGGTGATGAGTCCGGACGGCACGGTGGACTTCAGCAACAGTACCGGCAAGACCCAGTTCGAGCTCCAGGGCCTCGGAGACGCCTTCAACTACACGAACATGGTGTTCTGGAACAACGATTGGACCAGGTACTGGGCCATGATGCACCGCAAGGACGGCGGCGACGTCAACAAGCTGTTCTTTGAGGAGTACAACGGCTCGGCCTACAACACCCGCATGACCCTGGCGCCCGGCGGCAGCGCCGGGATCGGGACGACGGCTCCGGCTGCGCGCCTGCACGTCTCGAGCGGGACGGGCGAGGCCGGCGACATCCTCATCGTCTCGACGGGGTCCTCGAACGTGTTCCGCGTGACCGGGCAGGGAGAGGTCTATGCGAACAAGCTCTACGGGGACGGGTCCGCGCTGACCGGCATCTCGGGCGGCTCCGGCAAGGTCGACAGGGCCGGCGACGGGATGACCGGCCCGCTGACGATGCTGGGGAACTCGACGATCACGGTGCGGGGCGATGCGTTCTCGGTGGGCGGGAGCACGCTCGTCGTCGCGAACGGGTGGGTCGGCATCGGTACGCCGAGCCCGGCGGCGGCGTTGGACGTGAAAGGCAGCGGCGCAGGGCACGTGATGGTCGGGGCGTGGACGAGCGATACGGCGTTCGGCGGCGTGAGCATGAACGGCTCCCTTGGGAACGATGGGAACGGCCTGTTCAACCGCGGCGGCTATACGCTGGTCGTGAACAGGCAGACGGGTCAGGACATCGGGTTCAAGGAGAACTTCGGCGCGAACCAGATGGCCGTCGAAAACAGCGGCCGCGTCGCCGTCGGTCTCGGAGTCCAGCGGGCCGCCGCGCGCCTGCACGTCTCGAGCGCGAACGCGGTCGCGACGGACGCGGTGCTGCAGGTCTCGAGCGGCACGGCGGCGGGGCAGGAGCTGCTGGTCGTCAAGGGGGACGGCAAGGTCGGGATCGGGACGCCGAACCCCGGCGGGAGGCTGAGCGTGCAGGGGACGGGGACAAGCAACGTCCTGTTCGTGAGCTCGGACTCGGCCGGGACCTCCGGGAGCTTCGTCGTCGACAACAACGGGAACACGGCGCTTCAGGGCGCCCTGAAGATCAACACGGACGGACTCAATGCGTCCACCCGCTTCCTGAGACTGAGCTCCTACGGCCAGGACGGCATCATCCGGATCAATCCCGGGACCGACAGCACGATCTACCTGAACCGGGAGTCGGGCGTCGCGCGGGACCTGCACGTCTGGAACGGGCAGTCGAACGACCTGCTGAGCATCATCGGCGGGTCCGGCAACGTCGGCATCGGGACGACGAACCCGACCTCCAAGCTCCATGTTTCGTCGAGTACGGCCGGCGAGGCGCGGCTCATCTTGCAGGACACCTCCGGGGCGGGGACGAGGGGCGGGTCGATCACCGGGAGTTGGAGCATGAACGGCATGTTCCTGGACACCCTGGTCGGGGACAACGCGACGCACCTGTACTACGGCTCCTCGAACGGCAACGTCGACCAGCATCACTTCTACGCCGACGGTGCGGAGAGGGTGACGATCAGCAGCCAGGGCTACGTCGGCATCGGGACGACGACCCCGCTCGGGGTCCTGCACGTGGCCAGCGGGCAGATCGTCGGGAAGACGACCTCGAACACGGGGACGAGCATCAACTTCCTGAGCGGCAACCTCCAGTACACGAACCAGAGCTGCAGCGCGGGCTGGAACCTGTACCACATGAAGGATGGGGCGAGCTACTCGCTGGCGGTGCAGGGCACGGGCGTGGGGACCTGCGGCTTCAACGCCTACAGCGACAGCGGCTCCACCGCTCTGACGATGCACCTGCCGCCGGACCACGGGGCGACGACGACGGGCAAGCACACGGTGTATACTTTCATCGTGCTGGGCACGCACGTCTACGCGGCGTGGATCCCGGGGTATTGAGATGAAGAGGGCGGTCTCCGCGTTCCTGTCGCTCCTGCTCCTGCTCGACGCGGGGAGCGCGAGCGCGGTCGTCTTCAACCTGGGAGCGTTCTGGAAGCGGAACAGCCTCCCGGTCCAGACGCTGACTCTCAGCGCGGACACGCAGGAGTACAACGTCTTCACGGCGCTGGGGAGCCCTTCCGCTCCGGTCGCCGTGGAGCTGACCATCGACACCAGCATCTACGTGTGGTCCGACGACGTCTCCAAGCCGGCGCTGACCTCGGGGAACCTGCCCGCGGGCTCGACTTTGAAGATCATCAACCACGGCATCATCATGGGCAAGGGCGGGGCGGGCGGCGGCGCCGCGGCGTACAACTCCGCGCCGCAGAACGGCGGTCCGGCGGTGGAGACGAGCGTCGCGCTCACCATCGACAACACCGACGGCTACATCGTGGCCGGCGGCGGCGGCGGCGGACATGCGTACGCCACGGACCTTTCTTATACGGGAGGTGGAGGAGGAGCCGGCGGCGGCGCGGGCGGCGGCGCCAAGTGCCCGGGCGGCAGCGTCGCGTCGGGCGGAGCCGGCGGCGTGGTATGGGATGTCGGAGGGAACGGCGCCGCGGACGGCTCCTGCGACGGGGTCGCCGGCTGGTACTCCAGCGGAGGAGGAGGAGGCCGCATCATCAACGGCTTCGGCGGCGACGGCGCGATCACGGCGCAGACGCCCTGCGAGCAGGTCGCGACCGGCGGCGCCGCCGGCGGCGGGGGAGGAGCCAATGACGGCTACCATGAGAGCACCTGCCCCGGAAACTTCTGGGACACCTCCGTCGGCGGGGCCGGCGGCGCGTCCGGCGACGCCGGCGGCACCGGCTACTACGCGGACGGCGGCGTGGACTACGGCGGAAGCGGCGGAGGCGGAGGAGGAGGGTACGGATCGAGCGGCGGGAGCGCCTGGCGCACGGATGCGGGCTACTATACCCTCACCGCTCCCGGTTCCGGCGGTTCCTCGCTCAAGCTCAACGGCAACGCCATCACCTGGCTCGGCGGCTACAACTCGACCCGAGTGAAGGGCGCGGTGAACACCGGGGGCATCGACCTCGTGATCAGCGCCGATACTCAGAACTATGACGTCTACACGAACGCCGTGTCCGGCGGGTGGACGAGCGGGCAGTCCGTCGTGCTGACCATCAACGGAGGCGTCAAGGTCGGCTCGAATTCGACGGGCTCGGCGGCGCTGACCGTGAACACCTTCCCGGCCGGCACGAACGTCAGCATCATCAACGACGGCGCCATCCTGGGGAAAGGCGGCGCCGGCGGCGCCGGCGGCAGCACCGCCGCGGGGGTCCTCAATGCCGGTGCCGGCGGGGACGGCGGGTCCGCGCTGGTCGTCTCCGTCTCCGTCTTCATCACCAACAACGGCACGATCGGCGGCGGGGGCGGCGGGGGCGGCGGGGGCGGCGGCTGGCAGGATCGGGGAATGGACTGCACGAACGATCAGACCGGAGGAGGAGGCGGAGGGGGAGGCCGGATCTCCGGCGCCGCGGGCGCCGGCGGGCCCTACTACGCCAGCGACGGCGAAGCGGGCGGCAACGGAAGCGCGGGCACGCTCGGGGCGCCGGGCGGCGGCGGAGCGGGCGGGTATTGCGATAACGGCACATTCCTCGATGTGGGCGGAGCCGGTGGGGCCGGGGGCGACCTGGGCGCGAGCGGCGCCGCGGGGCAGAACGCGACTTTCAACGGAGGCGGAGGGAGCGGCGGCGCCGGCGGCGCGGCAGGCGCAGCCGTCACCGGGAACATCAACATCACCTGGGGAGCCACGGGAACCCGGTCGGGCGCCATCAACTAGACCGGAATCCCCAGTGGGGGATTCCCGATCAGTCGCCGCAGTCGAGCTCCTTGGGGCGGGTCATCTCTCCCTTTTCGAAGTCCCAGACGTAGGAGCTCGCCCACTCGTGACAGGCGATGGGGGAGGCGAAGGCGAGGTTGTCGGGGCTCGTGGAGCGCGGGATGTCGCGTGTGCGGTAGATGCAGACGCGGAACTGCACCGAGATGTTCTTGGCGCTCGCGCCTCCGTCGAAGACGAACGCCGTGCCGGGGCGGTCGGAGACGTAGAGGCGTCCCGTCCTCGGGCGCTCCTGGACGAAGTACACCTCGGTCTTCTCGTCGAAGGAGCCCGGGACCTTGTTCCAGCGGTAGGAGCCGTGGAGCGAAGCGCCCGCCGCGACCTCCTCCTCGGGCCAGTTGTTGTACATCGGGTTGGCGTCGAAGGAGTCGATGCTCCAATCGGGGAAGCGGTACGGCACCATCCGCCCGAACGACTCGACCTTGACGGCGTAGGCGCGCGCGACCCGTCCGTTCCTGGACGTCGAGTCGAATTGGCAGCCGCGGATGAAGTTCACGAGCGCGAAGTCCTCCAGCGACCCGGGGGACTTCGTCGTGTACTCGAAGTTTACGGTGGTGCCGTAGCTCTGTTCCGTGCCGCCGGCGAAATCCACTTTATATTCATACTGATGGAGCGAGAAGCTGAGCAGGTCGCAGGTCTGGTCGGCCTCGCAGTTCGAGTTGACGAAGGTCTTGGTCCGGGTGGGAGAGTGGGTCACCGACCCGGCGAGGGCCGTCCCGGCGCAGAGGACGGGGAGGACGCTCAGGCGCAGGCCGCGGAGCAGGGTCTTCATGGGGGATCGCACCCCAGAAGTTTGCCTCCTCCTCACGCGTCCGTCAAGGGTCCGGTGCGTCCGCACCTATAAAGGAAGGCCGCCCCGAAGGGGCGGCCTTCGCGTCGGTGGAAGGGCGGATCAGCTCTTGCGGCGGACGCCTTCGACCTCGAGGAAGAGCTCGACGTCCTCGCCGACCATGACGCCGCCGGCGTCGAGGGTCTTGTTCCAGACCATCCCGAAGTCCTTTCGGTTGATCTTCCCGTGCGCCGAGAAGCCGGCTCGCTCGCCGCCCCAGGGGTCCTTCGCTTCGCCGCCGATCTCGAGGTCGAGGACGACGGGCTTGGTGACGCCGAGGAGGGTGAGCTCGCCGTGGAGCTTCGCCTTCTCGCCCTTGAGGTCCGTCGCCTTCGTGCTCTTGAAGACCATCTGCGGGAACTTGTCGCAGTTGAAGAAGTCGGCCGAGCGCAGGTGCTTGTCGCGCGCCTCGATGTCGGTGTCGACGCTCATGGTGTCGATGGCGGCCTGGGCCTTCCAGAGCGCGGGCTTGCCCTTGAGGTAGACGAAGTCGCCGGTGAACTGGGTGAAGCGTCCGCGGACCTTGCTCACGGTCATGTGGCGGACGGAGAAGCCGACGCTGCTGTGCTGGGGGTCGATGTCGTAGACGACCGCGGCGGCGGGCGCGGGCTTTGCAGCCGGCTTGGCCGAGGGCGGCGCTGCGTGGAGCGCGGCGGAGAGCAGGAGCGAGGAGAACAGGACGAGCGTCAGGTTCTTCATGATTCCTCCAAGGGCGCCCGGGAGCGCCGTTCCGGGCGATTATAGATGATTTGCTATACTGAGCAAGTCATGTCCTGCAACGTCCTCGTCATCAATCCCGGCTCCACTTCCGATGAGATCGCGTTCTTCCGCGGCGACGAAGAGGTGTTCCACACCGTCGTCCGCTACTCCTCCGAGGACCTCAAACCCTTCGAGGGTGAGAAGATCACCGCGCAGTTCCACTTCCGGCGCGATCTGGTGGTGAAGACCCTCAAGGAGAAGGGGATCGCCCTCACGGAGCTGAGCGCGGTCGTCGGCCGCGGCGGGCTCATCAAGCCCGTTCCGAGCGGAGTCTTCCGCGTCGAGGAGAAGCTCCTGGCGGACCTGCGCGAGGGCGTCCTGGGCGACCACGCCTCGAACCTCGGCGGGCTCATCGCCCACGAGGTCGCCGAACCGCTCAAGATCCCCTCCTTCATCGCCGACCCCGTGGTCGTCGACGAGCTCGGACCGCTGGCCCGCTACTCCGGCATGCCGGAGAACCCGCGCATCTCCATCTTCCACGCCTTGAACCAGAAGCGCGTGGCCCGCCTGGCCGCGGAGAAGCTCGGCCGGAAGTACGAGGACTGCCGTCTCGTCGTCCTGCACGGCGGCGGCGGCGTCTCGGTCGGGGCCCACCTGGGCGGCCGGGTCGTGGACGTCAACAACGCCCTCGACGGCGACGGCCCTTTCACGCCCCAGCGTTCCGGCGGAGTGCCGACGGGCGGGCTCGCGAAGCTCTGCTACGCGGGGAAGATCCCCGTCGCCGAGATGAAGCTCAAGATCAAGGGCCGCGGCGGCCTCGTCGCCTATACCGGGACGGCCGACATCGTCGCTTTGAAGAAATACATCAAGGGCGAGCCCGTGCCGGAGAAGGCGGGGCTCGACAAGTCCAAGGTCACGCCGGAGAAGGCGAAGGAGTGCCTGCTCGCGATGGCCTACCAGATCTCGAAGGAGATCGCGGCCATGGCCGCGGTGCTCAAGGGGAAGGTGGACGCGGTCGTCCTGTCGGGCGGCATCGTCTACGACGAGGACTTCATCGTCCCGTTCATCCGGGAGAGCGTGTCGTGGATCGCTCCCCTGATGCTCTTCCCCGGCGGCGACGAGATGCGCGCGCTGCGCGACGCGGCCGTTCGCGCGCTGAAGGAGCCGGGCAGCATCCGCGATTATTGACCAAGGAGAGAAAAGCATGAAATTTAAGAACATGGACGAGTTGATGCGGATGGTGAAGGGCAAGTCCAACCGCATCGTCGTCCCCGGGGCGAACAACCCCGAGGCGATGGAGGCCTGCAAGATCGCCGACGACAACGGCCTCATCTCGGGCGGGATCCTCATCGGCGACACCGCGCAGATCCGCGACATCACCGCGAAGGTCGGCCTCGACCTCAAGAAGTTCGAGCTCGTCGACTGCAAGGACGCCGCCGAGATGTGCAAGCTCGCCGTGAAGTTCGTCAAAGAGGGCAAGGGCGACTTCCTCGTGAAGGGCCTCGTGGACACCGCGCTCTACCTGAAGGCCATCCTCGCCAAGGACGCCGGCATGGTGGAGCCGGGCACGACGCTCAGCCACTTCGTGCTCTTCGAGACCTCCCACTACAAGAAGCTCTTCGCGGTCACCGACGCCGCCATCCTCATCTCCCCCGACCTCGAGCACAAGCGCAAGATCGTGCAGAACACGGTCAACATCCTGCGCCAGCTCGGCGTGGAGAAGCCGAAGATCTCCATCGTCTGCCCCATCGAGAAGGTCAATCCCAAGGTCCAGAGCACCGTGGACGCCGCCGAGCTCAAGAAGATGAGCGAGGACGGCCGCATCACGAACGCGATCGTCGAGGGACCCTACGACATCTACATCTCCTTCGACCGCAAGCTGGCCGACGAGAAGGGCATCAAGGGCGGCCTGGTCCCGGGCGACGTGGACGCCATCGTCCTGCCCGACCTCGACGCGGCGAACCCCGTCTACAAGAGCATCACCTACTTCGCCGAGGGGATGAAGTCCGCGGCCCTGGTGGCCGGGGCGAGCGTGCCGGTCATCCTTCCCTCGCGCACCGACCCGCCGCAGACGAAGGCCTACTCGATCGCCTTGGCCTCGTTCATGAAAGACCAGAAGGTCAGGGCGTAAACCCTTCCTTACTGTCCTCCCCCACGGGGAGGGCAGGGTGGGGGCAATGAAAGAAGAAGGCCCGCGAAAGCGGGCCTTCCTCTTTTGGGGGTTCGCCCCCTTCCCCGCCCTTCCCCGCGGGGGAAGGCAGTAGGGAAGAACGTCTACCTTATGGACTCAAACTCGCCCTTCTTGCGGTTCTTGCGGACGTCGTCCCAGGGGAAGAAGCGGCCGTTCATGGCGACGTAGACCCCGGCGGGGAGGCTCTGGGCGAAGGAGAGCGCGCTGCCGAGGTTGAACATCCCGTCCGAGCTGCCGAACTTGTAGGGGACCATCGCGC
The DNA here is from genome assembly GCA_041660925.1 of Elusimicrobiota bacterium. Taxonomy (NCBI): domain Bacteria; kingdom Pseudomonadati; phylum Elusimicrobiota; species Elusimicrobiota bacterium. Next base: position 224,611 of record JBAZVI010000007.1, on the reverse strand, counting down.
CGGTCAGGACGACCGTCTTGCCCTGGACGGACTTCCCGAGCACGGCGGCGGTCTCCGCCATCGTGTCGGTGCCGTGGGTGACGACGATCCTCTTCTCCGGACATTTCTGGACCGCGTCGAGGACCTTCCGGCGGTGCCGGGCGGTCATCTCGAGGGAGTCGATCATCAGCAGCGTCTGGACCTTGACCGGGATGCGGCAGCGGCCGAGCTTGAGCATCTCGCCGAGGTGGCTCGTGCGGAAGAAGAGAGAGCCGTCGAGCTCGTTGTACTCCTTGTCGAAGGTCCCGCCGGTGACGATGACGCGCAGGCGCATCAAGACCTCCGGGCGTCCAGCATGAACGCCTTGTAGGCCTTCACGGCCATGTGGAGGTCGAGCTTGCCGATGAGCTCCCAGGGGGCGTGCATCGCGAGCACGCCCACGCCGCAGTCGAGCACCTGCATCCCGTAGCGCGCCAGCAGGAAGGCGATGGTGCCGCCGCCGCCCTGGTCGACCTTGCCCAGCTCGGCCGCCTGCCAGACCACGCCGGCCTTGTCGAAGATGCGGCGGACCTCGGCGACGATCTCCGCATGGGCGTCGCTTGCGCCGGACTTCCCGCGCGCACCCGTGAACTTGGTCATGATGACGCCGCCGTTGAGCAGGGCGGCGTTCTTCTTCTCCGAGACCCCGGGGTAGAGCGGGTCGAAGAGGGCGTTGACGTCGGCCGAGAGCGCCCAGGAGTTGGCCAGCGCTCGGCGCAGGCGGAGTCCGTCGTAGCCGCCTTCGGCGCGGGACATGAGCTCGGCCGTCGTGTTCTCCAGGAAGGAGGACTCCATCCCGGTGTTCCCGTAGGAACCGATCTCCTCCTTGTCCGCGAGCAGCGCGCAGGCGGTGAACTCAGGGGTCTTCCCCAGCTCGAGCAGGGCCTTCAGGCCGCTCCAGGCGCAGGAACGGTCGTCGTGGCCGTAGCCGAGGATCATCGAGCGGTCGAAGCCCGCCTCGCGCGGCTGGCCCGCGGGGACGAACTCGAGCTCGGCCGAGAGGAAGTCGTGCTCCGTGACGCCGCAGCGCTCCTTGAGGAGCTCGAGAACGCGGTGCTTGATCTTCTCCTTGGCCTTCTTGTCCTTCGAAGGGGCCGAGCCGACGAGCACGTCGAGGCCCTCGCCCTCGATGCCCTCGGCGAGCGACTTCTTCATCTGGTCGGCGGCCATGTGGGGGAGGAGGTCCGTGATGCAGAAGACCGGGTCGCCGGGGTCCTCTCCGATGCGGACGGACACCTTCTTGCCGTCGGGCTTGACGAAGACGCCGTGGAGCGCGAGCGGCAGCGAGACCCACTGGTATTTCTTGATGCCGCCGTAGTAGTGGGTGTCGAGCAGGGCCATCTCGCCGCTCTCGTAGAGGGGGTTCTGCTTGACGTCGATGCGGGGGGAGTCGATGTGCCCGCCGACGATGTGCAGGCCCTTCTCGAGCGGCCGTTTGCCGAGGACCGCCGCGAAGAGGGTCTTCCCGTTGGCGCCGCGATAGACTTTGTCGCCCGCCTTGAGGGTCGCGCCCGCCGGGAGGGCGTCGAGGTCCTCGAAGTCGGCGGCCTCGAGGAGGCGCACGGCCTCCTCGTAGGCCTCCCGCTCGGTCTTGCAGGTCCCGAGGAAGGACATGTACTCCTTGGAGAGCTCCTCCATCCGCTTCAGGTCCGCGGGCGTCATGCGCTCGTAGCCGTTCTTCCGTTCGTAGGTCAGGGCGTCCTTCTTCGTGGGCATGGGCTCTCCTTCCGGCGTACTCTCGTCCGGCATTTCACAAAATAGCAGGAAGGCATGCAAACCGGCGACACACGGGAGGCGCGGGGAGCGTCTAAAGAACGGCATGCGCGCGACATTGCTATCATGCCGTTGAGATGAAAGAAGCCGCCCGCGACGCGGAGCTCGTCGGTGGGGTCCTCGCCGGATGCCGCGAGGACTTCGCCGAGCTCGTCCGCCGCCACCACGCGGCGGTGCTGGGCCTCTGCGCCTCGGTCCTCGGGGACCGGACCGCGGCCGACGACGCCGCGCAGGAGGTCTTCCTCAAGGCCTACGGCGCCCTCGTCGATTTCCGCTCCGACTCGGCCTTCACGACCTGGCTGCACCGCATCGCCGTCAACCACTGCCTCGACCTGCGCCGGCGCCGCGCCCGCCGCGCCGAGAGTTCGCTCGACGCCCTGCTCGAGGCGGAGGCCCCGCGGGTGGAGGCGCTCCTCGCGGGCGGCTCGTCCCGGGACCCGCTGGAGGACGCCGACCTCGCCGCGCGGGTCCTGGCGGCGCTGCCCGAGGAGTACCGGCTCATCCTGACCCTGCGCGAGGTGCAGGGACTCTCATATAAGGAACTCATGGGGACGCTGGACTGCTCCATGGACGCGGTCAAGGCGCGCCTGCGCCGCGCGCGGGCCAGTCTGCGTGAATCCCTGCGACACATCATGAAGCCGGACAACGTCTAAAATGGGGAAGGCCATGGAACACGACGATCTGAAGGCGCGGCTCTCGGAGTACCTGGACGGCGAGCTCCCGGAAGCGGAGAGGAGCGCCGTCGAGGCCCATCTCACCGGGTGCCCTTCCTGCCGCGAGGAGGTCCGGGAGTGGACGCTCCTGCGCGGAAAGCTCTTCCAGGTCCCGGCGCGACCGGCGGCGGCCGAGACCGAGGTCTTCGTGCGTCGGCTCATGGCCCGGCTGCCCGAGGAGGAGGCCGGGGAGGAGGCGCCGCTCGACTACCGCTGGCTCATGCCGGCGCTCGGGTTCAGCTTCGCCGCCCTTCTTTTCTCGTTCTATCCCCTGAGTTCGACGCAGGCGGACCCGCTCTCCGGCGTGCTGCTCGCCGACGCGGGCTCCGCCGCTCCGTCCGGGGAGCCCATCGACGTGGTCCGTCAGCTGCTGGAGGGAAAATGAAGCTCTTCTGCCGCCATTCCATCCCCTTGTTCATCCTCGGCCTGCTCCTGGGCGCCGCGCTCGGCTCCTGGGGGCATCGCGCGGCGGTCCACCGCTTCATGCGTCCGCCCGAGCCCGGGCGCATGATCGATCATCTTTCGCGCGAGCTCAAGCTCGACGCCGAGCAGCAGGAGGCCGTGCGCGCCGTCTTCGAGGCGCGCCGCGGCCAGGCCGAGAAGATGCGCCGGGACAACGAGGCCCGCTTCGAGGTCATCCGCGTCGAGGTCCGCGCCGAGCTCGCGAAGGTCCTGCGGCCCGAACAGCTCGCCCGCTTCGACGAGCTCGCCGCGCGCCGCGAGCGCCGCATGCGCCGCGGGGACCCCTTCGGACCCCGCGGCACTGGCCGAGAGGAGGACGACCGCGGCCCGCACCGCGAGGGCTTTCCCCCGCGATGACGAGCGCCGCGCTGTTCTGCGTCCTCTCGCTCCTCGCGCCCTCCGTGCGCGCCGCGCAGGCCTCGCTCGCGCTGGAGTGGAAGGACTGCGTCGCGGCCGCGCTGCGCGAGAACCCGGACCTCGCCGCCTCCCGGCGCGCGCTCGAGGCAAGCCGCGCGACCTACTACGGAAGCTACAACGGCCTGCTCCCCCAGCTGAGCCTCTCGAACTCCTACGGCGACTCCAAGGGCTCGGACGGCTCTTCCCGCTGGGGGGCGCAGGCCTCGCTCAGCATGAACCTGCTCAGCGCTTCCGACATCGCCCGAGTGCGCTCGGCTTCCGCCGCGCTCGCCTCCTCCGAGGCCGGCCTGCGCCAGGCCGGGGCGAACCTGCTCAGCGACCTGCGCCGGGCCTTCGGCCAGCTCCTCTATCAGCAGCAGAGCGTCGAGGTCTCCCGGGTCATCCGAGGCCTTCGTGAACGTAACGCGCGGCTGGTGAGCCTCCGCTACGACTCCGGCCGCGAGTCGAAGGGGAACATGCTGCGCGCGAAGGCCGAGTCCCTGCAGGCCGACGCACAGCTCTCGCAGGCGCTGCGCGACCTCGGGGTGGCGCAGAAGGTCCTCGACCGCCAGCTCGGTCGCGACGCCTTCGACGCGGTGGCGGTCACCGGGACGCTCGACGTCCAGGGGCTCCCCGAGTACCCGCGCGACGCCCGGTCCCTGCTCTCCGGCCGTCCCGATGTGGCGCTCCAGGAGGCCTCCGTGCGCTCGGCGGAGGCGGCGCTCGCGCAGTCGCGCAGCGCGCTCTGGCCCAGCGTCTCCGCCAGCTACGCGCGCTCGCGCAGCGGCCGCGACGAGTTCCCGGCCTCGCGCTACAACTGGAGCTTCTCGGGGACGCTCAGCATCCCCGTCTTCGGCGGAGGACCGACCGCCGCCTTCTTCTCGGTCTCCTCGGCGCAGAGGTCGCTGGAGAAGTCGACGCAGGCCCTGCGCGCGGCCCGCAACGCGGCGGTCGCGGAGATCGAGGGCGCCTGGGCCGATTACGCGGGAGCGCTCGAGCAGGTGGGCGTGCAGGCGGCGCTGCTGGAGGCCTCCCGCCAGCGCAACGACGAGGCCGACGTGCGCTACGCGAGCGGCCTGCTCAGCTACGACAACTGGGAGCTCATCGTCACCGACCGCGTCTCCTCCGAGCGCCAGGCGCTGCAGGCGAGGTTGAACGCGTGGAACGCCCTGGCCGTCTGGGAAAAGGCCCTGGGCCGCACTTTGGGGGACTAGGATGAATCTCAAGAGATGGCTCATCGTGGGCGCCGCGATCATCGTCGCGGGCGGCGCCTGGACGGCGTGCAAGAAGCGCTCGAAGAGGGGCGGCGAAGCGCAGACGGTGAGCGCCATGGAGGGTCCCATCGAGGAGGCCGTCGAAGCCACCGGCGCCGTCTCCCCGCTCAACCGCGTCGAGATCAAACCCCCCATCGCCGGCCGCATCGAGAAGCTGCTCGTCGAAGAGGGCGACCGGGTGAAGGTCGGGCAGATCCTCGCCTGGATGAGCTCGAGCGACCGCGCGGCCATCCTCGACGCCGCGCGCGCGCAGGGTCCCGAGGAGCTCAAGAAGTGGGAGGACTCCTACAAGCCCACGCCCATCGTCGCCCCGCTCTCCGGGGTGCTCATCCTGAAGAACGTCGTCGTCGGTCAGACCGTGGATGCCGGGACCGTGCTCTACGCCATGTCCGACGAACTCATCGTGCTCGCGCAGGTCGACGAGTCGGACATCGGCAGGGTCCATGCCGGCATGACGACGAGCATCACGCTCGACGCCTACTCCGAACGCACCGTGGAGGGGAAGGTCTTCGACGTGCTCTATGAAGGGAAGAACGTCTCCAACGTCATCACCTACGGCGTGAAGGTGCGGCCCGCGTCCGTTCCTCCCTGGTTCCGCTCTCAGATGACGGCGAACGTGCGCTTCATCGTGGCCCGCAAGGACAAGGCGGTCCTGCTCGTCTCCAGCGCCGTGCGCGACTCCGGGGTCGGCCCCAAACAGGTGCGCGTGCTCGCTCCGGACGGGACGAGCGCGCTGCGAGAGGTGAAGACCGGCATCGAGAGCGGCGAGAACGTCGAGATCGTCTCCGGCCTCGAGGCGGGAGAGCAGGTGCTCGTCTCGCAGGGGAAGTACACCCCGCAGAAGGCGATGGCCTCGAGCCCGCTCTCCTTCGGCCCGCCGAAGATGGGCGGCGGCTCCTCGCGCGCGACGGGGAACGGCGGGAGCCGGAAGTCGTCCGCGTCCTCTTCCGGCGGTCCGCCCCCGCCCCCCTGAGCGTATGGCCCTCATCGAGCTCGACAGCATAACGCGCTCCTACACGGTCGGCGGGAGCGAGCTCAAGGTCCTCAAGGGGATCACCCTCTGCATCGAGGAAGGCGAGTTCGTCGCCATCATGGGGCCCTCCGGCTCGGGGAAGTCCACGCTCATGCAGATCCTCGGCCTGCTGGACCGGCCGACCTCGGGCAGGTACCGCCTGCTCGGGCACGACGTGTCGCGTCTCTCCGACGACGAGGGCGCCATCCTGCGTTCGCGCACCATCGGCTTCATCTTCCAGATGTTCAATCTGCTCTCCCGGACCTCCGCGCTCGACAACGTCATCCTGCCCATGCTCTACTCCGGCGCCAAGGACCGGCAGGAGCGGGCGCTCGACGTGCTCGAGCAGGTCGGACTCTCCGACCGCGTCCACCACCGGCCCAACGAGCTCTCCGGCGGCCAGCAGCAGCGCGTCGCCATCGCCCGCTCCCTGGTCAATCACCCGCGCATCATCTTCGCCGACGAGCCCACCGGCAACCTCGCCTCCGACCAGGCCGAGGACATCCTCCGACAGCTCCAGCTCCTCAACCGCGGCGGCATCACGGTCATCATGGTCACGCATGAGCCCGACATCGCGGCCCACGCCCGGCGCATCATCCGCATCAAGGACGGCAGCGTCGTGGCCGACGAGCGCACCGGGGAGGGGGAGGAGGGGCTTCTCCGGGGAGGGGCGGCCGTGAAGACGGCGGCGACGCGCTCGGAGATGAAGGTCGACCTCTCGCATCCTCCCCTGGGTCTGGCCGAGTGCGGGGAGTATGCCGCCTCCGCCCTGCGCGCCATAACGGCCAACAAGGTCCGCAGCGCCCTTTCCATGCTCGGCATCCTCATCGGCGTGGCCGCGGTCATCGCCATGCTCGCCATCGGGCGCGGCGCGCAGAAGTCCATCGAGGCGCGGCTCTCGAGCCTGGGCTCGAACCTCCTGATGCTCCAGCCCGGAGGGCACAGCGCCGGGGGCGTCCATATGGCCGAAGGCAGCGTCAGCCGCCTCACGCTCGACGACGTCGCGGCGCTGCGCAAGGCCGACCCCGGCATCCTGCGCGTCGAAGGGAACGTGAGCGGCAGCGCTCAGATCGTCTATCGGGACAAGAACACGAACACGCAGGTGACCGGCGCGACCCCGTTCTACGCGCCGATGCGCAACGCCCAGCCCTACTACGGCCGCTTCTTCACGGACGCGGAGGACGCCGCGCTCGCGCGGGTCGCGCTGCTCGGTCAGTCGACCGTCAACAACCTCTTCGGCAGCGAGAACCCCGTCGGCAAGATGGTGAAGATCAACCGGGTGAGCTTCAAGGTCATCGGCATCCTGCCCCTCAAGGGCGCGGGGGGCTTCCGCGACCAGGACGACATGGCCATCATCCCGCTGAACACCGCCATGAAGCGCGTGCTCGGCAAGAAGTACCTCAACATGATCGCCATCGAGTGTTCCTCCGCCGACGTCATGCCCGCGTCGATGGAGGCCGTGACGGCGCTCATGCGCCGCCGCCACCATCTGCCGGCCTACAAGGACGACGACTTCTCGCTGCGCAACATGGCCGACATCCAGGCGGCGCTCTCCGGCACCTCGAAGACCTTCTCGATGCTGCTGGGCATCGTCGCCGCGATCTCGCTCCTCGTCGGCGGCATCGGCATCATGAACATCATGCTCGTCTCCGTCAGCGAGCGCACCCGCGAGATCGGTCTGCGCAAGGCGGTCGGCGCCGCGCGTCGGGCCATCCTCGTGCAGTTCCTCATCGAGGCCGCCATCATGTCGAGCTGCGGAGGCATCCTCGGCATCCTGCTCGGCGCGGCGGTCTCGCTGGCCGTCTCCCTTCTCGCCGGCTGGGCCGCCATCGTCGCGCCGCAGGCGGTGATCCTGAGCTTCGTCTTCTCCGCCGGGGTCGGGGTCGTCTTCGGCCTCTGGCCCGCGCGAAAGGCCTCCCTGCTCTCGCCCATCGAGGCGCTGCGGTACGAGTAGACGTTATTCCTCCACTCCTCTCCCCTGCCCCTCCCCCGAGGGGAAGGGAGTTGAGGAAAGACGGGCGAGTCAGCGGGGCGCCTCCCCTATCTGGGTCTTATGGGGGGGGAGGCGGCGGGCCGAATCCCGTCGAATTCCTGCCCCCATGGCCCAACCCGGACGTGCGTCCGCGCGGCACACTATCCATATGCCGCCGTTCCTTCGGCTGACGGTTTTTCTATCTCTGCTCGGCGCGCCCGCGCTCGCGCAGGTCAAGACCGCCGCGGTCCCCCTCGTGCTCGGGCCGCAGCTCCCCGTGCTCGCCGTCCCGCTCCTGCAGACCTCCCCGCTCGCGGGGACGGCCCTCCTGCTCCCTGTCCGGCTCGAGACGGCGCCGATCCGACTGCTTCCCGCCGTCCCCGGGGCCGCGCTTCGTCCCATCGCCGCCGCGGTCGCCGCCGCGTATCCCGCGGCGGCCGCGCCCGCCCCGATCCATGCTCTTCCCGCGGCGGCTGCGAAGGCGGCGGAGCCGGCTGCGAGAGCGCGCGCGAGCCTCGAGTCCATGGCGCGCATGCTCGTCCCCGCGCTGCACGCCGAGGCGTCCGAGGGGAAAACGCTTTCCGACCGGGCCTTCGACCTCACCCCGCGCGCGCAGGCCGTCGTCGACGCGGCCCTTGACGCGGGGGTCCCGGCCGAGCATTTCGTCGAGATCGAGGGCATCCCGCCGTTTCTGACCGTCGCGGACCCCGACGACCGCGCCTGGCTGGCGAAGACCCTGGGGAAGGCCGCGCGGACCCGGGTCGGGCGCAGCGTGCTGCGCCGCGCGGCGGCCGTCGCCGCCCGGCGAGGCCGGCCGGTCCCGGTGCAGGTCGAGGAGCTGCGTTCGGAGAACGGCAGCTTCGTCTATGACTGGGAGGTGCTCCAGCTCGCGCGCAGCCTCGTGCGCGACGACGCCCCCGAGGCGGCGGCCATCATCGTGCACGAGCTGCTCCACTTCGTCCAGCGCGACATCGGCCTGCCCTCCGATGCTCTGGAGATGGAGCTCGAGGCGCACATCGTGACGCTCCAGGTCTTCCGTCAGCTGGGCGCGAAGGTCCCGAGGGCCTCCTTCTCATACGGGTTCGAGCAGGCGCTCCTGCGCGGAGGAGCGCCCGAGGTGATCGAATGGCTGGCCGGCCAGTACGGCGAGAACATCGGCCTCCTCAACGACGGCAGCGTCGAGAAGTACATCTCGACTTTGGAGAAGCGTCGGAAGCTCCGGCTCAAGGACGTCGCCAAGACCGAGAAGCTCGTCGCGCGGCGCGAGGCCGTGCTCGCGGACCTGCGCGCGGCGGGGCATCCGGCGAAGGTCCTGGAGAGCTACGACCACGACCAGCTCGCGCCGCTGCGCGAGAAGATCCGCTCCGCGCGGACCCTGCTCGAGTGGATCGAGCGCGACCTCGCGATCCTGCGCGACCCCGCGGGGGCCGAACGCTATCGCGCCTTCTCCCGGCGCGTCCTCAAGCGCATCGAGCGCTACCACCGGCTCATCGCCGGCTGAGGACCGGGCGAATTGCTAGAATCCCCTCGCCGATGAGTCTCCTCACGCCTTTCTTCGCCTTCCCATCGGACATCCCGGCGCGGGACGCGCGGCCCTGACTCCCTCGGCCGGCGCCGGCGCGCCGCAGACCTTCGCGCTCACCGGGACCCACGACGACATCCTCGCCCGGCTCGCGCGCGCCGAGCACGAGCGCGCGCTGCTGGAGCTGCCGCGCAAGTCCAAGGCCGCGCGGGCGCTCATCTCCGCCTTCATCGTCGCCGGCCGGGCCATCGCCGCCGCCGGCCGGGCGCTGCCGGCCGACCGCTTCGGGGTCCTTCACGACCGCATCATCCAGGGCCTCGTCGGCGACCATCTCCACGGTCCTGACGACGGGGAGAACCTCCGGCGCGCCGCGGAGCTCCTCGCCGGGCTCGGCGGGGGCAAGACGCCGGCCCTCTTCTGCCTGACCTCGCACCCCCTGGTCAACGACGAAGAGACGCATCTCGGCGTCGAGATGATGCGCCACGCGATCTGGGCGCTGCGCCGTCTGCGCGGACGGCCCTGCCGGCCGCAGGTCGTCGCCGCGGTGGACCCCTACGCGCTCGACACCTTCAGCCTCCCCATGGAAGGGATCTACGCCGGCTTCATGGCGCACTACCACGTTGGCTTCGACCGCCAGGAGCACCTGCGCGGGCCGCTCGAGCGCCTCCTCCTCGGCGAGGCCTCCTGGGACACCGTCTCCTTCCGCATCGCCTCCGCGCTCGCCGAGGGCCGAGAGCTCGTGCTCGCGCTGGGCGGCGGGGTGCCGACGACGGGCCGCGTGTACTATGCCGCCCGCGAGTTCCTCACCCGCCTCTACAAGGAACGGCCCGCCCGCGCCTCCAGCGCGGAGGTCGCCGCGCGCCACTGCGGCGACCGGGAGTTCTCCGACTTCCTCGGCTCCGAGGAAGTCCTCGGCGCCCTGCGCAAGAGCGCCCGGCGCATGGAGGAGTCCTGGGTCATCGCGAAGCTCACGAGCGCGGGAGGCGCGAGCGCGGCCCTGGGACGCGTGGACCAGGGGGAGCTCCCCGACGAAGCGCGCAGCGCGCTTCTCTCCTGCGCGAAGGCGCTGGGCTACGACGAAGCGGAGGCGAAGGCCCGTCTCGACTCCTTCGCCGAGGAGTTCGCCCACGAGACCCCCTACCGCGAGAACCTCTTCCGCTTCATCGTCTCGCGAGTCGTCGCGCGCGGTACGCCCATCCTGCTCCTGCCGCTGCGCCACGACGCCCCGCCGCCCCAGCGCCTGATCTTCGGGGCGCCCTGCGCCCTCGTCGGCGCCCGGCGCGCCCGCGGCGGGCCGCTCGTGCGCGTCCGCCATCCCGGCGGCCGCGAAGAGGAGCTCGCGGTCCCCGACTTCGCCCGCGGCTTCGTCCGCTCCCGCTTCCCATGAAGAGGATCCTCGTCCAGTTCACGCGCCGCGATGCCCACCCCGTCGTCCAGTTCGTCAAGTACGCCATCGCCGGCGGCGTCGCCACCGCGGTCGACGTCCTCGTCTTCTACCTCTGCGCCATCGTCCTGCTTCCCGCGCTGACGCCCGACGATCCGGTCGCGCGCCTGCTCGGCCTCCAGCTCGCGCCGCTCCTCGAGAGCGTGCGTTCGGACCACTACGTCTGGGACAAGGTCATCGCCTTCCTCTTCTCGAACCTGACCGCCTACGTCGCCAACGTGCTCTGGGTGTTCACCCCCGGCCGGCACAGCCGCGTCCTCGAGTTCACTCTCTTCTTCCTCGTCTCCGCCACGAGCTTCGTCCTCGGCACCGCGCTCGGCTGGGTCCTCATCAGCGGGCTCGGCCTGCCCACCACCTACGCGTACCTCGCCAACGGCGTCGCCTCGCTGGCCATCAACTACGTCTGCCGCAAATACGTCGTCTTCAAGGGCTGACCTTCGCCTTCCGGACGGCCGATTCCGTGCTATGATGGGGCGGAGGTGGCTCCCATGAGAAGACCGGCCGTCGCCGCGTTCGCGTGGCTTTTCCTGTCCTTCCTGACCGTCCCCCTCGCCCTTTCCGGCGAGCGCCGGACGGACCCCGAGAACCGCCAATATCCCGTCGTTCAGGCCCAGGCGCTCGTCGCCGTCCGCGCGCATCCGCTGCTCGGGGTGCGGCGCATCGAGCCGGGGACCGGGCTCTCCCCGGTCTTCAGCGACCCCTCGCGGGTCGAGACGATCCTCAAGCTCATCGCGGACGTCTACTACGGCCGGCCGCTCCAGTACCCGAAGGACGGCGTCGTCTTCGCCAACCGCGAAGGCCGACTCCCCGCCCAGGCCGCCGACTACTACCACGAGTACACCGTGATGCCGCCTAAGGGCAGCCCCCGGACCTTCAAGGTCGGCGACCGCGAGTTCACGGTCCCGCCGCCCACCGGCAACCGCGGCGTCGAGCGCGTCATCATCGGCGGCGGCGAGCTCGCCTACTACACGCCCGACCACTACAAGACCTTCATCCCCCTGACGATCCTGCGTTGAGCGACCTCGGCTGGCTGGACGTCCCCTCGGAGCCTCGGCGCGCGGACGCCGCGGAGGCCGCGCGTCTGCGCGCGGCGGCGGAGGGGCGGGGCTGGCGCTGCGTGCGCATCCAGGGAAGCGCGGCGCGGGACAAGGACTCGCTGCTGGAGGCCTTCGCGAAAGTCGTGCCGCTGCCCGACTACTTCGGGCGCAACTGGGACGCGCTCGAGGAATGTCTGCGGGAGCCCGACATCCTCGGGAAGGGCCCCGGCTGCCTCATCGAGGTCTCGGATTTCCCGCTCGTCGAACGCGGGCTCGGCGCCGAGGCGCCGGCCTTCCTCTCTCTGATGACGGACCTCTCCGCGCAGTGGTCGCGCGAGACTCCGCCGTTCGCCTTCAAAGTCCTCCTCGTCAACGAGCTATAATACGGACCCTCGGGGATGATGATGACCATGCATCGACTTCGGCAGGCGCGCTTCAGTTTCGGCACGACCTCCGCCATCATGACCAACATGGGGCTGATCTGCGGCTTGGACGCGCTCACGAACCCGAAGAAGGCCATCGTCGGGAAGTTCCTGCTCTCCCGGTTCTGAGCGCATGCTCGACTGCCCCAAGTGCGGCCATGCTCACTTCCCCGGCGAGGAGCGCTGCTCCGCCTGCGGCATCGTCTTCATGGAATGGCTGCTGGCCCGCGCGAACCGCGGCGTCGCGGCCCGCTCGCGCGCCGCGCTCGCCGCGCTCGGGGCCGGCCACCGCGCGACGCCGTGGCTGCTGGGCGGCGCCGCGCTCGCGGCCGCCGCCGCGCTCCTTCTCGGCCTCTCGCCTGCCGGGCTCCCGCCCGCCGCGGGGGCGCAGGAAGACTCGGCCCGCGGCTTCTCCTTCGTCCCTCCGCCGGGGTGGCGCCTCGACGGATCGTCGGAGCGCGAAGGGGCCCTCTCCGAGGCCGCGTCGCTGAGCGCGGAGGGAGCGCGCATCCAGATCCTCGTGGGCCCGCCCTCGCTCTGGCAGGAGGCGGTCTCGCCGGCCGGCGCCGAGCGGCTGGCCTCCTCGGAGTTCAACGGGATGGACGCCCGCCTGGAAGGGACCGACCGGCTGGAGGTCGACCGGCTCGAGGCCCTGCGCCTGCGGGTTTCCGGCGGACATGCCGTCCTCCCCGCGGGCGGAGCGTCCCGCGCGTCCCGGACCGATCCCTTGCTGGAGGCCGCGGGCGAACTCGTCGTCCTTCCCGGTTCCGGGCGCTCCTATGTGCTCAAGTTCATCGGCGACCGCCGCGACCGTTCCCGCTTCGAACGGACCGCCGCGGACTTCCTGGCGGCCTTCCGGGTCCGCGAGCGCCCGCTCTGGCGCTCGGGTCCCGGCTGGGCCCGCGCGCTCGCGCTCGCCCTGGGCGCCGGCGCGGGGCTGCTCCTCGCGGCCGCCGCCGTGCTCCGTCGGAAAAACTGGTAGAATCGGCCCCTCGCCCCCGTAGCTCAGTGGCAGAGCAGCAGTTTTGTAAACTGCCTACCTCGGTTCGATTCCGGGCGGGGGCTGCCTTTTCGAGCGGGAAGAGATGAACGCGAACGCGCGCAAAGAAGCCGTCATCGACTGGTCCACCGAAGCCCTCGGCGGCTTCGCGGCCATGCTCGTCGCCATGCCGCAGGCCATCGCCTTCGGCGTGGTCGTCTACTCCTCGCTGGGCAGCGGCGACGCCGCGGCCGGCGCGCTGGCCGGCATCGTCGGCACGGCCGTCCTCGGCGTCATCGCCCCGGTCTTCGGCGGGACCCCGCGCCTGATCTCGGCGCCCTGCGCGCCGGCGGCCGCGGTCCTCGCCGCGCTCGGCGCCTCGCTCGCGAGCGGGCCGGCCCACGGAGACCCGGCGCGCCTCGCCCTGCTCCTGACGCTCACGGCTCTCATCGCCGGAGCGCTCCAGCTCTTCTATGGGCTCATCGGCGGCGGGCGCCTCATCAAGTACATCCCCTATCCGGTGGTCAACGGCTACCTGAGCGGCGTCGCGGTGCTCATCTTCCTCGGACAGGTCCCGCGCCTGCTCGGCGTCCCCGCGGGCACGAAACTGTGGGCCGCGGCCCTCTCTCCCGGGCTGTGGAACTGGCACGCCATCCCCGTGGGGCTGGCGGCGATCGCGGCGATGTCCTTCGGCGGCCGCCGCTTCAAGAAGCTCCCGGCCCCCATCCTCGGGCTCGCCGGAGGCCTCGGCGCCTACCTCCTCATGACCTTGGCGCACCCGGAGCTGCGGGTCGCGGCGGGCAACCCGCTCGTCATCGGCCCGCTCTTCGAGAAGGCCTCCTCCTTCGGCGCGGCGTTCGCCCGCTGGTCCTCCTTCCCCCGCCTCTCGCTGATGGACCTCCACTCCGTGCTCGTTCCCGCGCTGACCCTCTCGGTGCTGCTCTCGATGGACACGCTCAAGACCTGCGTCGTGCTCGATGCGCTCACGCGCTCGCGGCACAAGTCCGACCGGGAGCTCATGGCGCAGGGCTTCGGCAACGCGGCGAGCGCGGTCCTCGGAGGCCTGCCGGGCGCCGGCACGCTGGGGGCGAGCCTCGTGAACATGCAGAGCGGCGGGAGCACGCGGGTCTCCGGCACCCTCGAGGGGCTCTTCGCGCTGGTCGCCATCCTCGCCATCGGCGGCCTCATCGCCTGGGTCCCCATCGCCGCGCTCGCCGGGATCCTCATCGTGGTCGGCTGGCGCATGTTCGACCGCAAGAGCTTCCGCCTCCTGCGCAAGCCCTCGACCATCTTCGACTTCCTGGTGATGGCCAGCGTCGTCGCCGCCGCCGTGGTCAGCGACCTCATGACCGCCGCCGGCATCGGTCTGGCCTTCTCCATCCTCCTCTTCATGCGCGAGCAGATCCGCGGCTCGGTCCTGCGCCGCAAGAGCTACGGCAGCCGGGTGTTCTCCAAGCAGCGCCGGCCGCCCGCGCTGATGGAGGTCCTGGAGCGCGAAGGCGAGCGGACGGTCGTCTGCGAACTGCAGGGGAGCCTCTTCTTCGGGACCACCGACCAGCTCCTCACGGAGCTCGAAGGCGACCTCAAGACCTGCCGCTTCGTCGTCCTCGACCTGCGCCGGGTGCAGTCCATCGATTTCACGGGCGCGCACATGCTCCAGCAGGTCGAGGCCCAGCTCAAGGACGGCGGCGGCCGCCTGCTGCTGAGCTCGCTGCCGCCGAGCCTGCCCACCGGGCAGGACCTCAAAGCGTACTTCGACGAGGTCGGCCTCGTGGCCCCCCAACGCGGGGCCCTCGTCTTCGACGCCCTCGACGACGCTCTGACCTGGGCCGAGGACCGGGTCCTCGAGGAGGTCCGGGGCGCCGCGGACGGGGAGGAGCGTCCGCTGGACGTCGCGGGAGTGGACCTCTTCCGCGAGCTCGGCCCGGAGCTTCGCGCCGCCCTCGAGGGCTGCCTCGTCGAACGCTCCGCCGGGCTCGGCGAGCGCATCTTCCGCGCCGGGGAGGGGGGCGACGAGGTCTTCGTCGTGCGCCGGGGACTCGTGCGCATCGAGCTTCCGCTCGGAGGGGGACGGAGCCATCACCTCGTCAGCTTCGGTCGCGGAGACTTCTTCGGCGAGATGGCCTTCATGGACCGCGGGGTCCGCTCCGCGGACGCGGTCGCGACGGCCCCCACCGAGCTCTTCGTCCTCTCTCGTGCGCGCTTCAACGAGGCCGTCCACCGGGAGCCCATCCTGGGCATCCGGCTCTTCGCGCGGCTCGCCCACGCCCTCGCCCTGCGCCTGCGGGTCACCGACGCCGAACTGCGCGCTTTACAGGAGTCCTGAAGGGCGTTATAATCGCGAAAGATGGTTAAAAGATTCCTTCCTTTGGCCGCCGTCTTCGCCCTGGCTTTCGCCGCCTGCAAGCCCCCGAAGTACATCGAGTACCGCTCCGCCGCCGGGGACTTCTCCTGCGACGTGCCCTACGCCTGGCAGGTCTTCTACGACGAGGCCGGTTCGGACTACAACAACTACACCTTCGTCGGACCCTTCGATCCCGACTTCTACCGGGGCGCGCCGAGCCTGAGCGTGCGCTGGTACGCCCGCGACAGCGTCCATCCGCTGCCGCTGGGCGGCGAGGAGAGCTACCGCGACGCCGACGATTTCATCGCGAAGACGCTCTCCGAGCTCTACGGCGAGCAGGCCTTCCTCGAGGTCCCGGTGCGGGACGTCCAGGTCTCCGGCTTCGTGGCGAAGCACTTCGTGGTCTCCTCCCCGATGGCCGTCGGCCGGGACACCGTCTACGGCGCCGCGCGCGACGCCGAGGGGAACGTCGCCGTGCTCCGCCAGCACGCCTACATCGTCCTCCCGATGGACAACGGCTTCTACGTGCTCACCTACCCGGCCACGCGCGTCGGCTTCAAGAAGCACGAGGTCCTCTTCAACGCCCTCGTGAACACCTTCAAGGTCTACCGGGACGGGCCCGCGGGCCCCGGTTTCCGCTGAGCCCGGGAGACCTCGGATGCGACCCCTCCTCACCGTCGACGACGACCCCGAGATCCGGCGCATCATCCGCCTGGGCCTCGCCGCCGACTACAGCGTCTTCGAGGCCTGGGACAAGGCCAGCGCGCTGGCCGCCTTCCGCGACGCGAAGCCCGGCATCATCCTGCTGGACCTCAATCTCCCCGACTGCGACGGCATCGAGCTCCTGGAGGCGCTGAAGGCGGCCGGCAGCGACGCCTTCGTCATCATGCTCACGGGGATCGAGGACCTCGAGGCCGCTCGCCGCAGCCTCGAGCTGGGTGCCGACGAGTACATCACCAAGCCCTTCGACATGGAGTACCTCAAGGGCGTGCTGCGCGACCGCGCCGGGCGACGCGAGCCCAACGGCGATCGCCCGCCCTGGCGCGTGGGAGAGTGATGGCCGAGAGGCAGCGCATCCTCGTCGTCGACGACGACCGGACCCTTCAGGGCCTCCTGAAGATGGTGCTGGAGAAGGCCGGCTACCAGGTCGCGGCGGCGGTCGACGGGATGCAGGGCACGATGATGGCCCGGAGCTTCAAGCCGGACCTCGTCATCCTCGACATCATGATGCCGGCCGGCGGCGGCTTCTCGGTCTTCGAGCGCCTGCGCCAGATGGTCGGCACCATGAACCTTCCGGTGCTCGTCTACTCGGCGATGCCGCTCGACCAGATCCAGGCGAAGATCCCGTCCGGACCGGAGACGGGCATCCTCCAGAAGCCCGCCGAGCCCGGGGCCATCCTCCAGGCGGTCCAGAAGCTCCTCCCCGGCGCATGAAGGTCCAGGTCCACTATCACCACACCGACTGCGGCGGGGTGGTCTACTACGCGAAGTATCTGGAGTTTCTCGAGGAGGCGCGCGCCGATCTCCTCGCCGGTCTCGGGGTCTCCATCCGCGAGCTCATCGGCCGCGGCGTGCAGTTCGTGGTCTATCGCCAGGAGATCGACTACAAGCACCCGGCCGTCTACGGGGACGTCCTCGAGGTGAAGACCTGGGTCCGGGACTTCTCCGGGGTGCGCCTGGACTTCCACTACGAGATCCGCAAGGGCGACGGCCGACTCGTCTCGAAGGCGAAGACGACGCTGGTCTGCGTGAACCGGGAGATGGAGCCCCACGCTCCGCCCGAAGACGTCGCCGCGAAGCTCCGCGCGGCCTGCGAGTCGGGAATCGCCGACGCCGATTCCCGGCAGGGCTAAAAAAAGCCCGTTCGGCCTCCGAAACCCCTCCGAAGAACACCGGCCGAGGAAGTTCTGCCGATCTCTTATTGGGATGCGGGAACGCGGTGTCCTTCGGACCGCTTCCGAAGCTCTTCTTTCCAGCTCAGCGCCGAGGTCGTCGCGATGACGGCGACCAGCGCGAGCATCACGACGGTCAGAGCCACGTTGAGCCGGCCCTGGAAGTCTCCCCGCGGCAGATAGACGTTGCGGATGTTCAGGATCCCGGCGCAGGTCGTGGTGGCGAGCATGAACAGGCAGGGCAGGAAGGTCGTCAGCGCGTAGACCGGCTTCGCCGCGCGCTTGAGGATGAAAGTCGTCCCCACCGCGAGCGCGATGGCCGAGAGCAGCTGGTTCGCGACCCCGAACATCGGCCAGATCGTCGTCACGTTCCCCATGAGCAGCATCGCGCACCACGCGCCGCTGACGAGCGCGCTCGTGAGCAGGGTCCCCGGCCACCAGTCGGTCCGCGCGAAGGGCGCCCAGGCGTGCCCGAGCACCTCCTGGAGGATGTAGCGGGCGACGCGCGTGCCGGCGTCGATGGTCGTGAGGATGAAGAGCGCCTCGAACATGATGGCGAAGTGGTACCAGTAGGAGAGCAGACCCTTCATCCCCGGGACGGCGGAGAAGATCTGCGCCATCCCGACCGCCAGCGAGACGGCTCCGCCGGTGCGCCCGGCGAGCGTCTCCCCGACCGCCGCCGACATGTCGGCCAGGTGCACCGGCGCCAGCCCGAGCTTCGCGAAGAGCGCGGGGGGTACGTTGATGGCGTAGTAGTCTCCCGGCACGAGCACGGCCGCGGCGATCAGCGCCATGATGGAGACGAAGCCCTCGGTGAGCATCGCCCCGTAGCCGATGAGTCGGATGTCGCGCTCGCTGGAGATCATCTTCGGCGTCGTTCCCGAGCTGATGAGGGAGTGGAAGCCGGAGATGGCCCCGCAGGCGATGGTGATGCAGACGTACGGCCAGACCTTGCCGGGGACGATGGGTCCGCCGCCGGAGGTGAAGGCGGAGAAGGCGGGGGACTGCAGCTCCGGCCGCACCCAGAGGATGCCGAGCGCGAGCATGAGGACCGTCCCGATCTTCATGTACGAGCTCAGGTAGTCGCGCGGGGCGAGCAGGAGCCAGACCGGGAGCACCGAGGCCGCGAAGCCGTAGAGCGCGAGCAGGACGGAGAGCTGGGCTCGCGGGAAGATGAACGCGTGCGCCAGCGAACTGCGGGCGAGCGGCTCGCCGAAGACCACGGCCGCGAGGACGAGCGTCACGCCGATGAGCGAGGCCTCGCGCACGCGGCCCGGGCGCAGGCGGTCCATGTGCCAGCCGACGAACATCGCGATGGGGATGGTGGCCGCGATGGAGAAGGTGGCCCAGGCGCTCTCGCTGAGGGCGTTGACGACGACCATGCTCAGCCCGGCGAGCGCCGTGATGATGATGAAGAGCACCGCCGCGGCGGTCGCCCCGCCGGTCACCGGTCCGATCTCGCGGCGGGCGATCTCGGTCAGGGAGAGGCCGTCGTAGCGCACGGAGGCGAAGAGGAGGACGGTGTCGTGCACGGCTCCGGCGAGGACGCTGCCCAGCACGATCCAGAGGAAGCCGGGCGCCCAGCCGAACTGCGCGGCGAGCACCGGGCCGACGAGGGGGCCCGCGCCGGCGATGGCGGCGAAGTGATGGCCGAAGAGCACCCAGCGGTTGGTCGGCTTGTAGTCGTAGCCGTTGCTCTTCGTGAAGGCCGGGGTCGTCCGCTCCGGGTCGAAGGCGAGGACCTTCGCGACGAGGAAGACGGCGTAATACCGGTAGGCGAGGGCGAAGACGGCGAGGGCGACGAGAAGGAGCCAGAGGGCGTTCATGCGGGAGCTATTTTACAAACCCTGGGGGGGGAAGGGGGTCAGGGAAGGCGGACGCCCTTCCAGCGCTCATCGAGCTGGCGCTGGAGGTCGTCGTAGCGGCCGGCGCGCATGAAGCCCTCGACGCCGATGCGGTCGGCGAGCGAGGGGTCGTCCACGTAGGGGTTGCGGTTGCCCTGGAACCGCTCGACGAGGTCGTTGCGCCGGAGCTCCATCTCGTCGGGGGGGAAGTCGCGGTTCCAGCGCAGGAAGATCTCGATGCGGGCGTTCCAGAAGTCCTGGCTGTAGCCGGCGTTGTAGATGTTGCGGTCGTAGTAGCGGGTGTAGAAGTAGAGCAGAGCTCTCGCGACGCGGCCCTTGGTCGCGTCCGGCGGCTCGAAGACGCCCTGCCCCGCCTTGGCCCCGCCCTTGTTCGAGTACTCTCCGGGTCCGCGCACTTCGCCGAAGGGCATGCTCGAGCGCACGCCGTTGGGATGGATGAAGGTGGCCATCAGATGATGGAGGTCGGACTTCATGGGCAGGCGCTTGGCGAAGAAGGACTGGGGCCAGACGTGCTCGACGTTCATCCCCCCGCTGTCCACGAAGCCGTCGCCGTTCTGGTCGCCTTTCTCCTTGTAGTCGGAGCCCTCGGTGCTCGTCCCGGGGACGAAGACGCCGGAGTAGGCGTCCACGACGCCCTGCACGCCGTTGCGCACGACGCTGTCCGCCTGCGAGAAGAGGAAGTTCCCGGCTTCGCCGTAGGTGTGCTCGCGATAGTTCGCGCCGATGGCCCTGCTGAGCGCCGAGAGCAGGCCGCGTCCCTGCTGGGGAGCCGACTCGACGTGAGGCCGCGCCGCGGCCGGGTGCGGCTGGACCTGCGGCGCCTGCGCGAGCGGGACCGGCGAGAGGCGGAGCTGGGGGGCGGCGAGGACCGGCAGGGCCGGCTGGATCATCGGCTGAACGGCGACTCCCGGGACGATCGGCGCGACCGGCACGATGGGGACGGGCATGATCCGGACGTTCTGGGCGCGGGCGGCGCCGGCTCCGAGGAGGAGGACGCAGGCCAGGAACGGGCGGAGACGGGTCATCGCCATAGTCTGAGCATATGAGGGTAAGGAGTCATGGGCCGAGGGCCCGGCACTTCGATGGGTCCAAAGACCTATATTCGCATGCGGACGGCGGGAGGGGTGCGGCGGGGGAGGTCCGCAGATTGGTAGAATATGCGCGATGCCCCCTTCCCGAACCCGCGACGTGCGCGTCGCCGTCGCCATCAAGGCCGCGCCGGAGCGGGCCTACCAGGCGCTCACCTCCGCCCGCGAGCTCTGCCTCTTCTGGCTCGAGCGCGCCGAGACCGACGCGCGCAGCCTCGGCCGCCTCCGCATGGTCTGGGCCGCGCAGGGGCGACGCAAGGACGAGGCCTCGGGCGTCTTCGTCGACCTCGAGCCCGGGCGCAAGGTGGCCTGGCTGCTCGACGCGCGCTGCCGCCGAGGCGGGCGGATCCCCGCGCTGGTGAGCGTCTTCCTCGACCCTCAGGGTCGCGGGACGCAGGCCACGGTCCTGCACGCGGGCTTCGCGGCCGACGACGAGCTCCTCGCCTTCTACCGCGCGCGCTGGGAGGACCTCCTGGCCAAGCTCAAGCGGCACCTCGAGGGCCGGCGCGTGGACAAGAGCCGCCTCCTCTCCCTCGAGGCCCCCGTCGGCGCGCGGCGGACGATTTGATAGGATGAGAGGATGACGACCTCGACGGCCTCGTCCCGACGGGCCCATGACGCGCAGGACTGGCGTGAGCTCTACTACTCCTACATCCCGCCGCGCCGCAGCGAGCCGTTCGTGCGCGCGATGGTCGACGGCGTCGCGCGCTACGTGGACCTCGGGGACCGCGCCCGCGTTCTCGACTTCGGCTGCGGCAACGGGCGACAGACGGTGGAGCTCGCCGGCCGCGGGTGCCGGGTCCTCGGCGTGGACTCGGATGCTCCGCGCCTCAGCGAGGCCCGCATCTCGGCGGACAAGTCCCTGTGGGTGCACTTCACGCGCAAGGACCTGCGCCACATCGGCTATACCGAGGAGTTCAACGTCGCGGTGAACCTCCATCATCCTCTGGGCCGCGGCGACGCCTACGACCTGCGCTGCCTGCAGGCGGTGCACAAGGCCCTGAAGCCCGGCGGGCGTCTCCTGCTCGACCTCCCCAGCCGCGACTGGCTGGCGCGCCGCCTCGACGAGCGCGCCGCGACGGGCGAGCATCCTTCCTTCGACCTGCGCACCGGCCTCTTCCAGGAGTCCGGCGGGGCGATGCGCGTCTACACGCTGACGGAGCTCGCCCGCCTGCTGGAGCAGTCCTCCTTCAAGCTTCTGCGCGCCTACGGCGGCTGGGACGGGGAGCCCTTCGGACTCGACTCCATGCGCATGATCGTGCTCGCGGAGAAGATCACCGTCGCCCGGGCCGTCCGCCGCGACGACGGCTTCGCCCGCGCCATCCGCATCAAGGGGCGGGGCCGGTGATCCTCGCGGCGCTCCTGGCCGCCGCGCTGCCCGCGGCCGCGGCCGCGGCCGACGTCCCGGCTCCCGTCGAGGTCTCGACCGCTCCCGCCGCCTCTTTCACCTCCTTCGAGCTCCCCAACGGACTGCGCGTCCTCCTCGTGCCCGACCGTTCGGTCCCCGTCGTCACGCTCGCCACGATCTTCGAGGTCGGCGGCCGTCAGGAGGTCCGCGGGCGCTCCGGTTTCGCGCATCTCTTCGAGCACCTGATGTTCGAGGGCTCGGCGCACGTCCCGAAGGGCCGCTTCGACCGTCTTCTCGAGAGTCGCGGCGCGGACAACAACGCCTCGACGCACGAGGATTTCACCTTCTACTACGAGGTCCTGCCCTCCAACGCCCTCCCGCTGGCGGTCTGGCTCGACGCCGACCGCCTGAGCGCGCTCGACGTGAGCGCCGAGAGCCTGCGCACCCAGGTCTCCGTCGTCAAGGAGGAGAAGCGCATGCGGGTGGACAACGAGGCCTACGCGCCCCTGCTCTGGGTCGAGATCGCTTCCCGCACCTTCTCCAACTTCACGAACGCGCATCCCGTGATCGGCTCCTTCGAGGATCTCGAGGCGGCCACGCTCAAGGACGTGCGCGGCTTCTTCCAGGACTACTACGCGCCGAAGAACGCCTGGATGGCGGTCGTCGGCGACTTCGACCCCGCGGCGGTGAAGCGCCTGCTCGAGCGCTACTTCGCCTGGATCCCCAACCGCGGCGAGCCGGTCTTCCCGGACGACGACGAGCCCCGCCAGGAGCGGGAGCGCGTCCACTCCGTCGCCGACCCGCACGCGCAGGTGCCCGGCGTCGCGCTGGTCTGGAACAACCTTCCCGCGCGCCGCGCCCAGCCCGACTACTACGCGCTCGGTCTGCTCGGCCGCCTGCTCTTCCAAGGCAAGAGCGCGCGGCTCTACCAGCTCCTCGTCAAGGAGCGGAAGGTCGCGGTCTCCATCGAGGGGGGAGGGCTCGGCTTCCCGCTCTCCGACCCGGAGGAGTACAAGGCGCCGGGGCTCTTCGGCGGCTTCGTCCTCCACAAGGCGGAGGCGAAGGCCTCCGAGGTGCGCGACCTCGTCTACGCCGAGGTCGAGCGCATCGCCTCCGCCGGAGTCTCCGAGGAGGAGCTCGAGCGCGTGAAGACCAAGTTCCGCTCGGACTGGGTCCTCGAGCGCGAGACCTCGCGCGGACGCGCCGCCGCCCTCCTGCGCGCCGCCGTGCTCGACGGCGACCCCGCCGCCGCGCAGGGCGAACTCGAGCGCTTCATGGCCGTGACCCCGGCCGACGTCCGCGCAGCCGCCGCGAAGTACCTCGTGCGCGGGGCGGCGAACGTCTTCGAGCTGAAGCTCGCGGAGGCCCGCAAGTGAAGCCGGCCGCCCTCCTCCTCGCCCTCCTGTTCTGCGTCCACGCCGCCGAGGCGAAGCGCCCCGCCTCGAGGAAGGCCGCGGACCGGAAGCCGGCCGCCGCGGTCCTCCCGGGCAAGCCGGACATGTCCAAGCCGCCGGTCCTCGGTCCCGCACCGTCCTATCGCCCGCCGAAGCGCGAACGCTTCACCCTCTCCAACGGCCTCGCCGTCCTCTTCGCGCGCGACGCCCGCTCGCCGCTCGTCAGCGCGCGCCTCGTCGTCCGCGGCGGCGCGGCGCTCGCCGGACGGCGCGACGCGGGGATCGTGGACGCGATGGCCGAGCTCCTGAGCGCCGGGACCTCCGTTCACAGCGCGCGGGAGATCTCCTTCGAGGCCGACGCCTTCGGCGGGGCCCTGTCGGCGTCGGCGCACAAGGACTACGTCGAGCTCTCGGCCTACGCGCTCAGCGACCGCGCCGCGCGGATGTTCGCGCTGCTCGCCGAAGCCGCGCGCGACCCCTCCTTCCCTCCCGAGGAGGTCGAGCTGCGCAGGAAGAACATGCTCTCCGAGCTCAAGGTCGAGCGCTCCCAGCCGGCGTTCCTGGCCTCGGTCGCCTTCTTCAAGCAGCTTTACGGACGACACCCCTATGCGGTGGTCGCCCCGACCGAGGATTCCATCGCGCGCATCGACCGAGAGAAGCTCCAGGCCTTCCACCGCTCCCTCTTCACTCCCGGCAACGCCCTGCTCGTCGTCGTCGGCGACGTCGAGCGCGCGCCGCTCGAGGCGGAACTCGAGCGGGCGTTCGCGTCGTGGGCGCCCGTCGTCGAGGCCGCCCGCCCTCCCCTGCCCGCGCCGCAGGAGGGTCCCCTCCGCGCCCGGCGCGTCGCCCTCGTGGACCGCCCCGGTTCGGCCCAGTCCATGCTGATGCTCGGCAACCTCGCGGTCCCCGACAGCCACCCCGACCACTACAAGCTGCTCGTCGCCAACCAGGTGCTCGGCGGGTCCTTCGCCTCGCGCCTCATGAGCGACCTGCGCGAGAAGCGCGGCTACACCTACGGGATCTACTCCTCGCTGCACTCGGCCCGCAGCGCCGGCGCCTTCGTCGTGCGCACTCAGGTGCGCGGGGAGGTCACCGGCGACGCGCTGAAGGCGGTCCTCGAGCACGTCGAACGCCTGCGCCGGGAGCCGGTCACGGCGCAGGAGCTCGAGCAGGCGAAGAACACCCTGATCGGCGGCTTCGTGCGCGGTTTCGAGACCCAGGCGGGCCTCGCGGACGCACTCGCGCAGGACTGGGCGCTCGACCTTCCCGAGGACCGCCTCGACGCCTACGTCCAGCGCATCGAGGCGGTGACGGCGGAGGACGCTCTCGCCGCCGCGAAGGCCTACCTCCACCCCGACCGGCTGCTTCTGACGGTGGTCGGCGACGGCCAGGGGATCCTCCCCGCGCTCTCCGCGCTCTCCCCGTCCACGGTCCTCCGGCTCGACGAGAACGGGGAGGAATCCTCCCCGGTGCGCGCCGCCCCTCCCGCGCCTCCTTTGGGCGTCATCGGTCCGAAGGACCCATAGGCGGATGGGCCGCCGGACGCTTTTCCGGAAGATGCGCCTCGTCCATACTATCGCCGTGCCGCGGCTCTTCCTGACGCTCCTCGCCCTCGTCCCGCTCGTCCTGCCCGCGCCCCTGCTCGCGGCCGACGAACTCGAGTCGGCCCTGCGACGCCGCTTCGCCGGCGAGGACGAATCCTGGATGCTCGACGCCATCCTCAGCGACGGGCGCCAGCTCCAGGCGTTCGTGAAGGAGGGAGGCGCCGCGTCCCGGGGCGACGAGGCCGCCCAGCGCGATTTCGAGCTGCGCTGGCGCAAGAAGCTCGTCGGTTTCGCCGAGCAGTACCATCGCCACCTCACGACCCACGACATCCTGCCCGACGCTCCCAGCGTGGAGAAGATGATCACGGAGTACGAGTTCAACGTCACCAACCACTGGCTGATGGCCCAGCCCAAGGCGGTCCAGGAAGCGGCGCTCAAGGACATCGCCGACGGGAACGCGGTCCTGGGCCTCTTCCGCGGCACGGTGGAGAAGAGGGTGCGGGCGAAGCGCAAGGCCGCCGCCCAGACGATCGGGAAGTACCTTCTCACCGCGCCGGCGCGCGAGGCGCTCGCCTACGTGCCGCCGCCGCCCAAGCCGCCGGAGACCGTCAAGCCGCCCGTCGTCGCGGAGAAGCCGCCGGTGGTCGCGGCCAAGCCCCCGCCCAAGCCGGCCGCTAAGCCGGAGGTCCGGGCCGGGACGGAGCCCGAGCCGCCGGCCGTCGACGCGGCCGCGCTCGAGGAGCTCCGCCGGGCCGAGGCCGAGGCCCGGGCGGCTTCCGCCGCGAGCGAGGCCGAGACCGCGTCGCGCCAGGCCGGGAAGGCCTTCGGCGGCGCCGCTCCGATGGGAGGGAGCGTCGCGGCCCCGACCGACGCCTCGATGGGGCTCGCGAGGCCGCTCCCCAACGCCGGTCTGCTCGCCGCGCCGGAACCGGGCGCCTCGCAGGGCGGCGGCTTCGTGGTCAACGCCCCTCCGACTCCGTTCGCGAGCCGCGACAGCGTCGTCCGATCGAGCCCGGGGAAGGTCATCATGGAGAGGATCGTCCCCGCCGCCGCG
Organism: Elusimicrobiota bacterium; assembly: GCA_041660925.1. Classification (NCBI taxonomy): domain Bacteria; kingdom Pseudomonadati; phylum Elusimicrobiota; species Elusimicrobiota bacterium. The sequence goes on along the minus strand of JBAZVI010000007.1, from coordinate 199,058 downwards.
GGGGCCGTTCTCGGCGGGCTGGCGGGCTTCTTCCTCGGCGGACCGTTCGGGCTCCTCGCCGGCCTGCTCGTCGGAGCGGCCGCCGGCTACCTGCTCACCAAGAAATAGATCAGGACGACGCGCGTCCGCCCAGGTGCTTCGCGAGGAAGCGCTCGGCGGCGGCGTAGAACTTCAGGCGGTTCTCCGGCCGCGTCAGTCCGTGCCCCTCGTCCTCGAAGAGCAGATACTCCACCGGGCGGCCGCTCTCCCGGAGGGCGGCGACGATCTGCTCGCTCTCCGCGCGCTTGACCCTCGGGTCGTTGGCGCCCTGCGCGATGAGCAGGGGGATGCGGATGTCGCGCGCGCGCGTGAGCGGCGAGCGCTCGAGCAGGAACTCCGGCTCGGCGTCGGGGTCCCCGACGCGCACGGCGAAGGAGCGCAGAAGGGGTTCCCAGTAGGGGGGGATGGAGCGGATGAGGGTGAGGATGTTCGAGGGTCCGACGAGGTCCACCGCGCAGGCGTAGAGGTCCGGCGTGAAGGCGGCGCCGCAGAGCGCGGCGTAGCCGCCGAAGGAGCCGCCGAAGATCGCGAGACGGCGCGGGTCGGCGATGCCTTCCCGCACGGCCCAGCGCGCGGCGTCGGTCAGGTCGTCCTGCATCTTCCCGCCCCATTCCCGGTCGCCGGCGTGCAGGAAGCGCTTGCCGAAGCCGCTGGAGCCGCGATAGTTGGCCTGGAGCACCGCGTAGCCGCGGTCCGCGAGCCACTGCACCTCGTTGTGGAAGCACCAGGAGTCCCGCGCCCAGGGCCCGCCGTGGACGCGCAGGACGAGGGGAAGGTCCTTCGGTTCGACGCCCTCGGGGAGCGTCAGGTAGCAGGGCAGGCGCAGTCCGTCGCGCGCAGGGACCGTGACCGGGCGCATCGCGGCCAGCGGCCGCGCGTCGAGCGCGGGTTGGGTGCTGAAGAGGAAGCGCGCCTTGCGGGGCCCTCGCTCGTAGAGCCAGTAGGCCGGCGGCCGCCGGTCGCGCGTGAAAAGCACGGTCCAGATCCGGTCGGCGTCGTCGCGGCTGTAGACGCGCGCGTCGCCCTCTCCGAGCGCCTCGAGCGCGGAGAAGTCCGCGCGGAGGTCCTCGTCGAGGACGGTCCAGCGCAGGCGGTCGGTCTCGAAGCCGACGGCCTGGAGGCGGTAGTCGGTCGGATGGAGCAGGACGGGCCCGCAGTCGGCGGCGGAGTCGGCGGCGAGGACGCGCGGGCTCGACCCGTCGAGCGGCTGCTCCACGAGCCGCGTCGCGTCGGAGCCGAGCGAGGACTCCAGGTAGAGCCCGCGCCCGTCCGGGGTGAAGCCGACCGCGCCGACGGCCTCGTCGGGGCCCCAGCGCAGGAGCTCCCGCCAGGGGCCGCCCGGCTCGCGCACGCGCAGCGCTCCGCCGCCGTCGGGCGTGGCGGCCCTGTGGGCGCGCACGCGGAGCTCCGGGTCGGCGAGCCAGCCGACGGCGTCGCCCGGGTTCTCCTCCTCGAGGACGCAGGTCCCCGCGCGCAGATCCAATCGGTGGACGTCGTGCAGGCGCGGGTCGCGCCGGTTGAGCGCGACGAGGACCTCGTGGGGGCGGCGGGGGTCGGTGGCGAGCGGCTGGGCCTGGACCTTCGGGAAGGGGGTGAGGTCGGCGGCGGCGCCCGTGTCGGCGTCGGCGCGCCAGAGATGCCAGTCCTCGTCGCCGTCCTTGTCCTGGAGGTAGAGGAGGGTCCGGGAGTCGCAGGCCCAGAACCAGCTGCGCACGCCGCGTCGCCGGTCGCGCGTGACGGGCCGGGCGCGGGAGGGGTCGAGGCCGTCGGCGACCCAGAGGTTGAGGACGCCCTCCTCCGGAGCGAGGAAGGCGAGACGGCGCCCGTCGGGCGAGACGCGCGGGGAGCTCTTCTCGGGGTTGCCGAAGAGGAGTTCGAGGGGGACCGGCGCGCTCAACGAAAGTCCGTGCCGAGGGCCTTGTTGATCGCGGCCCGCTCGAGTTCGACGGACGCGGCGGCGAGCCCGCCTTCGTCGAAGCGGGTGTGAACGGGGCGGGCGGAGTAGACGAGCCGCTCGAGGCGGTCCTTGAGCGCGGGGTCTTTCTCGGAGAGCTCCCCGACGGTCGAATCTCCGACCGGCAGGGCCTCGACGTAGGCGCGCAGGCGCGACCAGGCGTCGATGAGAGCGCGGTCGCGCGCGTCGGAGCGCCGCTGGGTCTCGGTCTTGAGCTCGAGGTCGGCGCGGGCGACGCCGGTGATCTGCAGCATGTCGCCGGAGAGGAGGAAGCGCGCTTCTTCGGAGGGCTTCGGCCAGCGGAGCCGGGCGGGCGCGAAGGCCTGCGCGCAGCCGAGGAGGAGCAGGAGGCCGACGGCGAGGGGGGCTGTCTTCACCATGAAAATGTTCCGGGGAGGGGTGGCGCGTACGGGATTTGAACCCGTGATCTCTGCCTTGAGAGGGCAGCGTCCTAGGCCGCTAGACGAACGCGCCACGCCTCCCCGGACTCGTACGACCCTCCGTCGAAGCGGAAAGCCATTTTAACACTTATTCGCTCCCCCGGGCAATTGGTATCATCTGAGAGTGCCTGGGATGGAGTCCGTGCCCGGCGTGCGCTACATCGACCTGTCTGCCGAGGAGGGGGACCTCCCCGCGGGGACGCGCGTCGCCCTTTCCCGCATCCTCGAGGAGGTCGGGGCCGGCCGCTCGCTCGAGGAGACGATGACCTTCGTCTGGAAGGAGACGGCCGCCCTCCTGCCCCGCGACCGCATCGGCCTCGCCTTCCTCGACGAGGACGGGGCGCGGGTCGTCTCGCGCTGGGAGCACGCCGACTACCCTCTCGTGGCGCTGCGCCTCGGCTACTCGGCGGGCCTCGCGGGCTCGAGCCTGGCCCCCATCCTCGAGACCGGTCGGGCCCGCGTCATCGCCGACCTCGAGGACTACCTCCGCCGCCGCCCCGACTCCATTTCCACCCGGCTCCTCCTCAAGGAAGGGGTACGCAGCAACCTCACGCTGCCGCTCCTGGTCGGGGAACGGTCGGTGGGCTTCCTCTTCCTCTCCTCGCGCCGCCCCGGCGCCTTCGATGACGCTCACGCGCGCCTCCTCCTGGCGGTCCGCAACCGTCTCTCCCAGGCCGTCGAGAAGGCCTGGCTGCTCAAGCGCCTCTCCGAGTCCAAAGAGGCGTACTTCTCCATGCTCGGCTTCATCGCCCATGAGATGAAGAGCCCGCTGGCGGCCATCGTCGCGCGCGCGGAGACCTATCTCGGCGGCTACCTCGGCCCGGTCGACCCCAAGGCCGGAGAGACGCTGGGAAGCGTCGTGCGCATCGCCGGCTACATGTCGAACATGGTGCGCGACTACCTCGACCTCACCCGGCTCGAGAACGGCGAGCTGCGCTATGAGCCCAAAGAAGGGCAGCGGCTCTCGGAGCTCCTCGGGTTCGCCGTCGAGAACTCCGCCGTCTGGGCCGCTCAGCGCGGCTCCAGCGTCCGCGTCGAGGGGCCCGCCGCGCAGACCGTCCTGCGCGGCGACCCCGAGCTGCTGCGCATCCTTTTCGCGAACCTCGTCGACAACGCCGTCAAATACGGCTTCGACGGCATCGAGGTCCTCGTCCGGGTCTCCGTCGAGGGCGGCCGCGCCACGATCGCCGTGCGCAACGCCGGCGTGGGCTTCACGGAGGAGCAGGCGGGGAAGCTCTTCAAGCGCTTCTCGCGGCTCATGCAGAAGGGCGTCGAGGACCGCAAAGGCAGCGGCCTCGGCCTCTACCTCTGCTGGTGGATCTGCCAGAAGCACGGCGGGGCGCTGACCGCCGCCTCGGAGCCGGGGGCGTGGGCCGAGTTCTCCGCACGCCTGCCGTTCGCGACGCTGGAGAAGAAGGACTGAACAGGGAGGATCCATGATCAACGAGAAGATGCTCGACGCGCTCAACAAGCACATCACGCGGGAGTCCTATTCCGCCTACCTCTACATGTCCATGTGCGCCTGGTTGGGCCGCCAGGACCTCCCCGGACTCTCGAAGTGGATGCGCGTGCAGGCGCAGGAGGAGAGCTGCCACTCCCTCATCTTCTTCAACTACGTCGTCGACCAGGGAGGGAAGCTCGTCCTCGGAGTCGTGGCGGCGCCGCCCGCCGACTTCAAGTCGCCGGTCGAGGTCTTCGAGAAGACCCTCGCCCACGAGCGCGAGGTCTCCGCCGCCATCCACGGCCTCGTCGACGTCGCGATCAAGGAGAACGACCACGCGACGAGGCAGTTCCTCGAGTGGTTCGTGAAGGAGCAGGTCGAGGAGGAGGCCACGGCGCAGAACATGCTCGCCCAGCTCCGGCGCATCGGCGAGGGCAGCGCGCTCTTCCTCTTCGACAAGGACGCAGGGACCCGCGCCTTCGCCGTCCCTCCGCCGCTGGTCGGCAAGCTCTGAGCGGAGACCGGCGATGAGGTCCTCTCCGGAGAAGCCGACCGTCCTCCTTCTCGTCGTCGACGCCGTCGGCGTCTCGACGCTCGAGGGTCTCTTCGACCGCTTCCCCGGCCCGGTGGCGCTGCCCAACCTCGCGCGCCTCGGCCTCGGGCCCCTGCTCGACCCCCGGCATCGGGGGCGCGTGGGGCCGGCGCAGGGGAACGCGTACGCCGCGCGCCTGGAGCAGGCCTCGGCCTCCGCCGACAGCGTCATCGGGCACCGCGAGATGTGCGGCGTCATCGACGCGCGGACCTACAGCCTCTTCCCCGAAGGCTTCCGGGCGGACTACATCGCGGCCCTCGAGGAGCGCATCGGGCGCCGGACGATCTTCAACCGCATGGCCGGAGGGCTGGAGGCCATCGAGCTCAACGCGGAGGAGCACGAGCGCAGCGGCCGGCCCATCGTCTACGCGAGCAAGTGCGACCCGCTCATCCAGATCGCGATGAACGAGTCGGTCATCTCCGTGCCCGAGCAGCACCGCATCGCCGACGCGGCCTTCGCGCTCGCCGGCGAGATGGGGATCCCCGTGACGCGCGCCATCGCGCGCGCCTACGTGCGGGGAGCGGACGGGGAGGTCGTGCGCACGGCGAACCGCCACGACACGGTGCTGCCGCTGGAGGGCCGGACGCTCATCGACATCCTGCGCGAGCGCCGGGTGTGGACCGCCGCGGTCGGCAAGACCAGCGACCTCGTGAACACCGCGTACCACGAGAAGATCAAGATCACCGACCCGGCCTTCGTGGACCCCGCGCTCGGGCTGCGCTTCACGCACCCCAAGCGCAAGGACACCAACCCCTTCACCGTGCAGGGGATCCTCAACGCGCTCGCCTGCGCGCGCGCCGCCTACCGCCCCGAGGGGACCTTCGTCTTCGCCAACCTCGTCGACACCGACAGCCTCTACGGGCACACCCGCGACGTCGAGGGCTCCCTGCGCTGCCTGGCGGAGTTCGACCGCATCCTGCCGCTCTTCGAGCGGGCGCTGAAGCCCGGGGACCTGCTGATGATCACCGCCGACCACGGCATGCTCCACGGCTCCGACTACGGCTACCACAACAACGAGCCGCTGCCGCTGCTGGCCGAGCGCATCGGCGCCGGCGCGGACCTCGGCGGGCTGGTCCCGGGGACCGGGGAAGGACTCACCGAGGTGGGGGCCCTCGCCGCGCAGGTCTTCGGCTGCGCCGAGGAGTTCCGCCGCGCGATCGTCCGGATCCCCGCGCAGAAGAAGGCTAAGGGGAAGAAGGCTCGGCCCCGTCCTCTCGGTGCCCGGCGCGCGTGATGTTCTCCTCTCGCGCCGCACCTTCGGCGCTAAGGCCTGCCGAAGGTGTGACACCCGGCACACCCGTCTGTCGCACCCCGCACTCACGAGTGCGGGGCTGAAGCCCTCGCGAGAGAGGAAGGTTGCTCGCTCGGGTGCTCCCCATGGGGGGTTCCCGGACCCCACCCGACCGGCCACGGCACCGTAGTGGGAGGGGCCGCCGGCCCCTCCCCTACCCTCTGGCGCCGTCGGGCCGCCTACGCGTCCCAGGACGGCTGTCACCCTCCACTAAGGTGCGGCGGGCCATGCCGCCGCATCTTGTAGGCACCGCTCGATTCGGGGCCGAGCTTAGCGCGCCTTTTCGGACGCCTTCAAAAGGAAGTCGGTGCTCTTTTGGAAGGGCTCCCTACGCAGGAAGCGGCGCAGGGGGAACTCGACGGACGGCCGTTCGTCGGTGACCGGCGGCCAGCGCTTCAGGTAGTCCCGGAGCTCGGCCTCGCTCACCCGGAAGCCCGAGCGCACGTCCGCCTCCGACAGCCCCCCGAACACCCGGCCCTCCACGCGCGCCTTCAGGCGGCGGTCGATCGCGCCTTTCGGCCACTCGAAGGGGCGCCGCGAGCCGAAGACCAGCACGCCGCGGATGTTCGGATGGTTCCAGACCGCGATGTGCGGGAAGGAGGCGGCCGCGGCGCTCAGGATGCGCCAGTAGTCCTCCTCGAAGGAGAAGAGGGGGAGCCAGAGCGTGAAGACGCCCTCCTCGGAGAGGCGCCCGCGGGCCATCTCCATGAAGTCGCGGCTGTAGAGGTTGACGGCGCCCGCGCTGTAGAGGGGCGGCGAGGCGTCCACGATGATGACGTCGTAGCGGCGTCCGGCGCGCAGGAGGAAGCTCCGCCCGTCCTCGACGAAGACCTTCCGGCCCGGTCCGGCGAGCAGGGAGGGGAGGTCGGGCTGGAAGCGGACGACGTTGCGGGCCACGGCGTCCACGAGCTCGACGGCGTGCACCGTCTCGGCGCCCAGGCGCAGGGCGGCGCGCAGCGTCGTCCCGGTCCCCAGGCAGATGACGAGGACCGCGCGCGGGCGCTCGAGCATCACGTCCGGCAGCACGGCCATGAGCGCCCCGTTGAGCCCCACCCCCGAGGTCAGGATCCCGTTGATGAGCAGGTAGCGCTCGCCGCGGGCGTCGACGCCGGTCGCGGTCCCGGCGGGGGACTCGTCGTGGAAGAGGAGGGACGAGGGGCCGACGGCATGACGCAGGCGCTGGAGCAGGGCCTGCGGGCCGCGGTCGCGCCAGGCGCCGGCGCCGGCGGCGGCGACGGCGAGCAGGAGGAGGAGCTCCGCGCGGCGCAGGCGCGGTCCCCGGGCGCGCGCGAGCGCGAGCAGGCCGACGAAAGCGGAGAGGGCCGAGAGTCCCCAGAAGGCGCCGTGGCAGCCGAAGAGGCGGATGAGGGCGAAGCCGGCGACCAGCGAGCCCAGGATCCCTCCGGCGGTGTTCGCGGCGTAGAGCACGCCGACCGGTCCGCCCGCGCCGGCCGGACTCACGACCCGCGCGGCGGCGGGGAAGAGGAGCCCCATGACGAAGGCCGCCGGGAACACCGCGAGCAGCGCCCGTCCGGCGAGCGCCGGGAAATCCCCCAGGCGGGTCAGCGGCGAATAGAGGTAGTCCGGGGAGTCGAGCAGGAGCGAGAGGACGTCCGTGCTCCAGAGACTCAGGAAGGCGGCGGCGGCGAGCAGGAGCTCGAGCCGGGCGAAGGAGCGCCAGGGGTCCTCCTCCTTCAGACGCTCCTCGAGCGCCGAGCCCGCCGCGATGCCGACGAGATAGGCGACGAGCAGGAGGCTGAACGCGTAGACCGAGTTGCCGAGCAGGGGGATGAGCTGGCGGGACCAGAGGACCTCGTAGCCGAGGGCCGCGAAGCCGGAGAGCGCGAAGAGGGGGTAGATCGGGCTCGGGGGGACGGGAGCCGTCGGCGCCGGAGCCGCGTTCTCCGCCGGCCGCCGCGAGGCGGCGAGGGCGAGCGCCGCCGCCGCGACCTGCAGGGCCGCGCCGAAGGCGAGCGTCGCGGTCTCACCCCATTCTCCGAGCATCCAGAAGGCCGTCCCCAGGGCGCCGAGGGCCGCGCCGAGCGTGTTCGCCGCGTAGAGCCGGCCGACGCGGCCGGGCGCGGCCTGGCAGAGCACCGGGAGGGTCGCGCCGAGGAAGAAGGTCGGCAGGAGCAGCGGCGGTCCGGCGAGCGAGAGACGCAGCAGGGTCTCGAGCAGGAGGTCCGGCGTCTCCGCTCCGCCGAACGCGGCGACGACGGCGGGCATGCGGCGCATCGCGAAGCTCCCGGCGAGCGCCGCGGCGCAGGCGGCGAGCTCGAGGAGCGCGTAGAGGCGCAGCCAGTCGTGCCGGCCCCGCGCCCAGCGGGCGCCGGCCAACGAGCCCAGCACCAGCCCCGCCATGTAGAGGGCGACGAGCGCGCTGACCGCGTGGACGGTGACGCCGAAGGTCCGCTCCAGTCCCCGCAGCCAGACGGTCTCGAAGACGAGGGCGGCCGCTCCCGAGAAGAGCATCAGGAGGAGCGCGGTGCGTTCGACGGAAGGGCGTCGGTCGTTCACGGGAGCGCGCATTCTATCATACGCCCCCGGAGGAGGGCCGGGCGATATGATATGATGGCCCCTGTTCGCGGGCCCCGGATTCGCCGAAACGGGGCCTCGGCGGCAGGGGCAAATGCAGATTGGCATCGTCGGTTTGCCGAACGTCGGGAAGTCCACCCTTTTCAACGCCCTCACCTCCGGCCACGCCGCCAGTTCCAACTATCCCTTCACCACCATCGACCCCAACGTCGGGGTCGTCCAGGTCCCCGACGCGCGCCTCGCGCGGCTCACCGAGATCTTCAAGCCCAAGAAGACGACGCCCGCCTACGTCCGCTTCGTGGACATCGCCGGGCTCGTGAAGGGGGCCTCTCAGGGCGAGGGGCTCGGGAACCAGTTCCTCTCCCACATCCGCGAGGTGGACGCCATCGCCCACCTCGTGCGGCTCTTCCAGGACCCCGACGTCGTGCACACGATGGGCGGCGTCGACCCGGTGCGCGACATCGAGGTCATCGAGACCGAGCTCATCCTCGCCGACCTCGCCAGCCTCGAGCGTCAGTTCGACAAGGTCCAGGGAAAGGCCCGCACCGGCGACAAGAAGGCGGCGCTCGCGCTGGTCGCCCTGGAGAAGGTGAAGAAGGGGCTCGAGGCGGGCAAGCCCGCCTCCGCGCTCGGCCTCCCCGAGGCCGACCTGCGCGAGCTCTTCCTGCTCACCGCCAAGCCGCTGATCTTCGTGGGCAACACCGACGAGAAGCCGAGGGCCGAGGACATCGCCCGCTTCGAGGCGGCCGCGAAGGCGCGCGGGGTGCCCTGCCTGACCCTCTGCGGCAAGCTCGAGGCCGAGATCGCCCAGCTCTCCGAGGAGGACCGCGGACCGTTCCTCGCGGACCTCGGGCTCGCGCAGACGGGCCTCGAGCGCGTCATCCTCTCGGCCTACAAGCTGCTCGGCCTGCAGAGCTTCTTCACCGGCGGCGAGGACGAGGTGCGCGCCTGGACCGTCGTCTCCGGCTCCCGCGCTCCCCAGGCGGCCGGGGTCATCCACACCGATTTCGAGAAGGGCTTCATCCGCGCCGAGGTCTATTCCTACGGGGACATCGACAAGTACGCCTCGGAGGCCGAACTGCGCGCGCGGGGACTGATCCGCTCGGAGGGGAAGGAGTATGTCGTCCAAGACGGCGACGTCTGTTTCTTCAAGTTCAGCTCCTAGCGCTCCGCCGGCCGTGGAGCTGGTGAAGCCGCGCTGCCGCCATTTCGGCGACTGCGGCGGCTGCCGCATCCAGGACCTCGCCTACGACGACCAGCGCGCGAAGAAGGGCGCCGAACTCCAGCGCCTCTTCGAGCCGCGCGGCTGGACGCAGGCCATCCCGGTGCACCCCTCCCCCGAGACCTTCTTCTACCGCAACAAGATGGAGTACTCCTTCCAGGACGTCTTCCCGCCGCCGCCGCCCGGCGAGGACCGCGTCCTGCTCGGGCTCAAGCGCAAGAACCGGTGGGACAAGGTGATGACGCTGCAGGAGTGCTTCCTGCTCTCCCCGGAGTCCAACGAGCTCCTCGCCGGCGTCCACGGCTGGGCGCGGCGCGAGAACCTCGACCCCTTCAACCTGCACAAGCACACCGGCTTCCTGCGCCACCTCGTCGTGCGCGAGGGCAAGAACACCGGCGAGCGGCTCGTCATGCTCGTCACCTCCCCCGGGGCCTTCCCGGCGCAGTCCTTCGTCGAGGCCGTGCGCGCCTGCTATCCCGCGACGACGATCCTGCGCGGGATCAACGGCGGGAAGTCCGATACCGCGCAGTCGCAGAACGTCGAGCTCCTCTACGGGCCCGGCTTCATCCACGACTCGCTGCTCGGCAAGCGCTTCCGCGTCTCGCCCTACTCCTTCATGCAGACGAACACCCGCGGCGCGGAGCTGCTCTACGGCCTGCTCGTCGAGTGGCTCCAGGACCTCGGGGCGAAGAACCTCCTCGACCTCTACTCGGGCTGCGGCGGCATCGCGCTCTCGGCCGCCTCCTCCTGCGAGCAGGTCATGGGCGTCGAGGTCGTCGAGTCCGCCGTCACGGACGCGCGCCACAACGCCGAGCTCAACGGCGTGCGCAACGCGCAGTTCCTCGCCGCGAAGGTCGAGGAGTTCCTCCCCGGCCTCGCCGCGCAGGGCATCGACGTGGACACCGTCGTCACCGACCCCTCGCGCGCCGGCCTGCACCCCGCCGCGGTGAAGGCGCTCAAGGAGCTCGCGCCCAAGCACGTGCTCTACGTCTCCTGCAACCCGAAGTCGCAGTGCGAGGACATCGGCCGCCTCCAGGAGATCTACGACATCCTCCGCGTCGAGGCCGTGGACCTCTTCCCGCACACCGACCACGTCGAGAGCGTGGCGCTCCTGCGACGCACGTTCTGAACGGTCCCGGGGCATGACGACGGACGCCCCTCCCGCCGCGGACCGACCGAAGACGACCTCCTGGACGCTCCTCCTCGCCGGCCTCCTCTGCGCCGCGGGCTACGGTCTGCTCGTCTCCGGGATGCGCTCCTCCTCGGCGGTCTACGACGAGACCGGCTACCTTCCCGCGGGCTACAGCTACCTGCGCTGGGGCGACCGCCGGCTGAACCCGGAGCATCCTCCGCTCACGAAGCTCCTGGCGGCGCTGCCGCTGCTCTCCATGGGGCTCCTCCCCGAAAGTCCCGCGTTCGGTCCGGGCGAGCGCACGGAGGCGCCGGGGAGCGTCGCGGCGCTCAAGCGGGCCTGGCTCGCGGCGAAGACGGACGTCCAGGCTCAGTGTCTCTTCGGCCATCACTTCCTCTATGGGCTCCGCCCCGAGGCCCTTCGCCGCCTCGGCGTGGAGCGCGTCGCGGACATCCCGACGACCCGGCGGCTGGAGAAGGGGGACTTCCTCAACGACCCGGACCGGATGCTCCTGCGCGCCCGGCTCGCGTGCTCGGCGTTCTGGCTCCTGCTCGTCCTCTTCGTCTTTCTTTGGGCGCGCGAGCTCCACGGCGGGGCAGGGGGGGTGTTCGCCCTCGCGCTCGCCGCCTTCGACCCGAACCTCCTCGCGCACGGCGCGCTGGCGACCACGGACGCCGGGGCCGCCGCGTTCCTCTTCGGCGCGCTCTACTTCTTCTGGCGGAGCGCCCGGCGCCTCGACCTCCCCTCCGTTGCCGGCTTCCTCGCCTGCTTCGCCCTCTCCTTCGCGACGAAGCACACCGCCGTGCTCCTGCCGCTGCTGTGCGCCGCCGCCGGCGCCGGCCGCGTCCTTTCGGCCGAGCCCTGGCCCGTCGGGGCGGGCGCGCGGGCGTTCGCGGGCCGCGGCCGCAAGGCGCTGGTCCTGCTGGGACTCCTCCTCGCCGGGGCCCTCTGCGCGTACGCCGCGCTCTGGGCCGCCTACGGCTTCCGCTTCTCGGCGATGAAGGGCCCCGGGAGCGAACCGCTCCCGCTCGAATCGGTACTTGCGCCGGGCCCGAGCGGCGCAAGTGCGGCGCGAGAGGAGACCGGCCTGCGCGCCGTGCTCGCCGTCTCGTCATTGAAGGCGCGCGCGGCGCGCTGGGCGAGCGCGCGGCGGCTCCTCCCCGAGGCCTACCTCTACGGGATGGCGTATGCGGACCGCAGCGCCGGCGCGCGAGGCGCCTTCCTGCTCGGGAGACGCTCCGAGCGCGGCTGGTGGTACTACTTCCCCGCGGCCTTCCTCTTCAAGACGCCGCTCCTTGCGATGCTCGCGGCGGCGGCGGGACTCCTCCTGCTCGCCCGCAGACCGGCTCTTACGTTCCTGCTGGGGCCGATCCTCGTCTACATGGCGGCGGCGATGTCTTCTCACCTGAACATCGGACTCCGCCACATCCTCCCGGTCTATCCGTTCCTCCACGTCGCGGCGGGGGCTTTGGCGGAGCCGTGGTCGCGCTGGCGGCCGGCGCTGCGCCGCCCGACGGCCGCCGCGGCTCTCGCGCTCGTCGCGCTGTCCTCGTCGGTCGTCTTCGCGCCTCCGTGGCGACCGGCCGTCGTCGCTCCGCACTTCCTCTCCTACTTCAACGAGCTGGCCGGAGGCCCGCGCCGCGGTTGGAAGGTCCTCGTGGACTCGAACCTCGACTGGGGCCAGGACCTCGGCGGGCTCGGCCGCTGGCTCGAGGCGCGCGGCGTCACGGAGCCGATCGGCCTCTGCTATTTCGGCATGGCGGACCCGCGCTGGCATCGCATCGCGCACGTCAATCTCCCCTGCGGTTATCCTTTCGAGGAGCAGAAGGGCTTCGACCGGGCGCCGCGTCCGGGCTACCTCGCCGTCAGCGCGACGCACCTGCAGGGCGTCTACCTCTCACCGGAGCTGCGCGCCGAGTGGGCGCGCTTCCTGAAGGACGCCCGCCTCGTCGACGTCGTCGGAGGCTCCATCTTCGTCTACCGCCTATGACGAACGACGCTAGCCCCCGGAAGGCCTTCACCCGCTTCGCCGCCGTCTTCTCCTTCGGCTTCTCCAGCGGCCTGCCGCTCCTGCTCACCGCCTCCACGCTGCAGGCGTGGATGGTCGACGCGAAGGTGGACATCACGGTCATCGGCCTCTTCTCGCTGGTCGGACTGCCCTACACCCTCAAGTTCCTCTGGGCGCCGCTCATGGACCGCTTCGTGCCGCCCTTCCTCGGGCGCCGGCGCGGCTGGATGCTGACGGCCCAGCTCGCGCTCATGGCGGCCATCGCGGCGGTCGGCTTCAGCGACCCCGCCGCGCGGCCCTCGGCCGTCGCGGCGCTCGTGCTGGCCGTGGCGTTCTTCAGCGCGAGCCAGGACGTCGCGGTCGACGCCTACAACACCGAGCTCCTGCACCGCTCGGAGTACGGCCTGGGTTCGACGGTGTACGCGACCGGCTACCGGGTCGCCATGGTGGTCTCGGGCTCGCTCGCGCTCATCCTCGCCGACCACCTGCCCTGGAAGGTCGTCTACCTCCTCATGGCGGCCGCGATGCTCTTCGGGGTCGCCGCCTCCTTTCTCGCGCCGGAGCCCCGGCTCTCCGTGAAGCCGCCGGCCGCGCTCTCCGAGGCCATCGTCGCCCCGCTCGCCGAGTTCTTCCGGCGTCCCGGCGCCTGGGAGATCCTGCTCTTCATCGTCCTCTACCGCGTCGACTACAACATGATCTGGAACATGACGACGCCCTTCGTGCTCGACGCCGGCTTCACGAAGACGGACGTGGGCGTCGTGACCAAGGGCATCGGCATGGCCGCCACCATCGCGGGCGGCCTGCTCGGCGGCGTGCTGATGCTGCGCATCGGCCTCAAGCGGGCGCTCGTGTCCTTCGGGGTCGCGCAGGCGGCCACGGGCCTCGCCTATACCTGGCTCGCCCACATCGGACACAGCTACCCGATGATGGTGACGGCCATCACGCTGGAGAACCTCTGCGGCGGCATGGCCAACGCCGCGCTGACCGCGCTCCTGATGAGTCTCTGCGACAAGCGCTACACCGCGACCCAGTTCGCGCTCATCACGAGCTTCATGGCTCTCTCGCGCTACGCGGGCAGCGCGCCCTCCGGCTTCCTGGTCAAAGGGCTCGGCTGGGAGAACTTCTTCCTGCTCTGCGTCTTCACCGGCATCCCCGCCCTGCTCATGCTGCTGCGCTTCGAACGCTGGACCTTTCCCAAAGAAGAAGTCCTCTCCGAATAAACGCGTTTAAACGCTCTTTAGGCTCCGATTGGGCCCAAGGGCCTACCTTATCATGCCCCATTCGCACCTATGCGTGGGCGGGGGGGTCTGGTATCCTTTAAACATGACGGCAAAGGCGGCGACGGTCCTCTTCCTCCTGAGCGTGCTCGCGGGCAGTCCTCCTGCCCGGGCCGAGCTCCCCATCGGAGGCAGCGCCGCGTTCGGACAGGCGGCCGCCGTCGAGAGTCAGGGACAGAGCGCCCGTTCCTCCGGGCGCATCGAGGACTCCGCCGCGCTGGCCGGGCAGACCGTCGACAACGGGCGGGCCGACGGAGCCGTCGTCGAAGGGCGAGACTCCTCGGGCCGTCCGCGGCTCGCGCCCGCCGCGGAAGGCGAGAAGAAGGTGAAGACGGACGCGGTTCCCGCACCCGGAAAGAAGAGCGGGAGCGGGTGGACCAAAGGCGACACCGCCAAGGTCGTCGGGGGCGGGGTCCTCTCCGGCCTCATCGGCTTCGCCGATGACGGCATGATGGGCGGCATCATCTGGGGAGCCATCGGTCTCGGAGCCGCCTACTTGATGGTCAAAGGCGACTACGGCGGGGCGCTCGGGACCGCAATCGGCAGCATCGCGGGAAGCCTCCTGGGCGGACCCATCGGAAGCATCATCGGCGGCCTCGTCGGCGGGATCATCGGCCACTTCCTCGGCGAATCCCTCGGTTTCAATAAAAAGAAGGAATAGGCCTTGACAAAACATCGGATTGCCTGTATCATTACTTCAGTTGTGAAATAAGTAACAGCGTTAATAGTATAACAGCTAAACATAAAAAATGAATACCGAGGCAGGAAACCAGCTGGAGCAGGACGCGGAGGGGGCGAGCGCCCCCGAGAAAAGCGTCGAGCGTCTGGCCCTCTACCGGCGCCTCCTGGGCTACGCGCGCGACGACGGAAAGAAGACCATCTTCTCCCATGAGATCGCCGCCGCCTCCTGCGCCAGCCCCGTTCAGGTGCGCCGGGACCTCATGGAAGTCGGCACGCTCGGGCACCCGCGCCACGGCTACGAGGTGGACGTGCTCCTGCGCCAGCTCGACGGCTACTTCGGCATGCCCGCCGGCATCCCGATGGCGCTCGTCGGCATCGGCAATCTCGGGCGCGCCATCCTCGGCTACTTCTCGGGCGGCAAGGACCACATCTCCGTGAACGCGGCGTTCGACCGGGACCCGGGGAAGACGGGCCGCACCATCAACGGCGTGCGCTGTCACGCCGTCTCCGAGCTCCCCGCGGTGCTCGCGGCCGCGCCGGTGCAGGTCGGCATCATCGCCGTGCCCGCGGCCGAGGCGCAGGCCGTGGCGGACCTCCTCGTGGCCGCCGGGGTGCGCGGGCTCATGAACATGGCGCCCGCGCGTCTGCGCGTGCCGCCGAAGGTCTTCGTCGAAGACATCGATATCGCGCTGGCCATCGAGAAGGTCTCGTTCTTCTCGCGCCTGCGCGTGAAGTCGTAATCCGGGAGGGTCTATGGCTCGGACGGTCGAGCAGGTTCTCGAGGCGCATCCCAAGGCGGGACGCGACGCGCTCATCCCGCTGCTCCAGGAGGTGCAGGAGGTCGAAGGCTACCTCTCCCGGGCGAACATGGAGCGCATCGCGCGGCACCTCAACATCTCGTCGGCCAAGGTCTACGGCGTCGCGAGCTTCTACAACCAGTTCCGCTTCTACAAGCCGGGCAAGTACCTCGTCCAGCTCTGCCGCGGCACGGCCTGCCACGTGAAGGGCTCGCTGCCCCTGCTCGAGGCGCTGCAGCGCGAGCTCAAGATCGAGCCCGGGCAGACGACCCGCGACGGACTCTTCAGCATCGAGGTCGTCGCCTGCATCGGCGCCTGCGGCCTGGCGCCCGTCGTCGCCGTCAACGGGGAGTTCCACGCGGCGATGACGAAGGCCCGCCTCCCCCGGCTCATCGACGAGTACCGCAAGAGGGCCGTCCAATGAACACCCCGCTCCGGGAGCTCTGCTGCGAGAAGTGCTGGCACGGCGACGAGAAGCCCTGCCCCAAGTACGCGGCCTGCATCACCGAGGGACCGCTCTGCCATCCGAGCGCCGAGTGCCGCGCGAAGCGCGAGCGCTTCGTCGCCGCGAACCGGCGCGAGGGGCTCTCGCGGCCCGTCGTCTACGTCGGCGCCGGGACCTGCGGTCTCGGCGCGGGCGCCGGCAAGGTGCTGGACGCCGTGCGCGGGCATCTGAAGGCGAAGGGGGTCGAGGCCGACGTCGTCGAGGTCGGCTGCATCGGCTACTGCGTCGCCGAGCCCATCGTGGACGTCCAGCTTCCCGGCCGCTGGCGCGTCTCCTATAAGAACGTCCAGCCGGAGGCGGTCCCCGCGCTGCTGGACGCGGCGCTCGCCGGGAAGGTCGCGCAGGCGGAGGACGTCCTCGGGCAGCTCCCCGTCGCCGGCGCCGAGGCCTGGCCGGGGGTGCGGCGCCTTCTCGACGAGCACCCCTTCTTCAAGCCGCAGATGCGCTGGGTCCTCGAGAACTGCGGCCTCCTGGACCCGAAGAACCTCGAGGAGTATCTCGCGCGCGGCGGCTACCGGGCGCTCGCCAAGGCCGTCGGCTCGATGACGCGCGAAGAGGTCTGCGACGAGGTGGAGAAGAGCGGGGTGCGCGGCCGCGGGGGCGGCGGCTTCCCGACGGGGAAGAAGTGGAAGTTCGCGCTGAACACCCCCGCCGACCAGAAGTACTTCATCTGCAACGCCGACGAGGGCGACCCGGGCGCCTTCATGGACCGGGCGGTCATCGAGGGCGACCCGCACCGGGTGCTCGAAGGCCTCGCCATCGGCGCCTACGCCATCGGCGCCTCGACCGCCTACGTCTACATCCGCGCCGAGTACCCGCTGGCCATCGCGCACCTCAAGAAGGCCATCGCCGACGCCGGGCGCTGGGGCCTCCTCGGCAAGAACGTCTTCGACAGCGGCTTCAGCCTCAAGGTCGTCATCAAGCAGGGCGCCGGCGCCTTCGTCTGCGGCGAGGAGACGGCGCTCATGCACAGCATCGAGGGGCGCCGCGGCATGCCGCGCCCGCGCCCGCCTTTCCCGGCGGTCAGCGGGCTCTTCGGGAAGCCGACGGTCATCAACAACGTCGAGACCCTCGCGAACCTGCCCTCCATCCTGACCCGCGGCGCGGCCTGGTACTCCTCGGTCGGCACGGCGACGAGCAAGGGCACCAAGGTCTTCGCGCTCTCGGGGAAGATCGTCAACACCGGCCTCGTCGAGGTCGCGATGGGCACGAAGGTGCGCGAGATCATCCATACCGTGGGCGGCGGCTGCATCGGCGGCAAGCGCTTCAAGGCCGTGCAGATGGGCGGCCCCTCGGGCGGCTGCATCGCCGAACAGCATCTCGACATCGAGATCGACTACGAGTCGCTCAAGAAGGTCGGGGCCATCATGGGCTCCGGCGGCATGGTGGTCATGGACGAGGACACCTGCATGGTGGACGTGGCGAAGTTCTTCATGGACTTCACCCAGCGCGAGAGCTGCGGCAAGTGCATCAGCTGCCGCGAGGGCACCAAGCAGATGCTCGAGACCCTCAAGCAGATCACCCGCGGGCCCCGCCAGGAGCACGGCACCGACGCCCTGAGCCGCATGCAGAGCGTCATGGCCCTGCATCGGCTCGCCGAGGTCATCAAGGAGACGAGCCTCTGCGGACTCGGGCAGACGGCCCCCAACCCCGTGCTGAGCACCCTGCGCTGGTTCATGGACGAGTACGAGGCCCACGTCTACGAGCGGCGCTGCCCTTCGAAGGTGTGCAAGGACCTGCTGACCTTCCGCATCGACGAGGCGAAGTGCATCGGGTGCACCCTCTGCGCCAAGAAGTGCCCGGCCGGGGCCATCAAGGGGGCGCTGAAGTCCCCGCACTACGTCGTGGCCGAGAAGTGCATCGGATGCGGCGGCTGTCTGGACGCCTGCAGGAAGGACGCGGTCCTGGTCGCATAGGGAGAGGATCATGGCGACGATCACGGTCAACGGAAAGACGGTCGAGGCGAAGCCCGGAGAGATGCTCCTCAAGACGCTCGAGCGCGCCGGGGTGAAGGTCCCGACGCTGTGCAACCTGCGCGACCGCTTCCCGAGCGGCGCCTGCCGGATGTGCGTCGTCGAGTGCGAGGGCCAGGCGAACCTCGTGCCGAGCTGCGCGTTCCCCGCCGCCGACGGCATGAAGGTGAAGACCCACTCCCCGCGCGTGCTCCGCGCGCGCCAGACCATCGTCGAGCTCCTGCTCGCCAGCCATCCCGACGACTGCCTCTACTGCGTGCGCAACAACGACTGCGAGCTCCAGGCCCTCGCCGAGGAGAACGGCGTGCGCCAGCGCCGCTACGCGAAGCCGGTGCGCGAGCCCGAGATCGACAACTCGAGCGAGGCCATCGTGCGCGAGCAGTCGAAGTGCATCCTCTGCGGGCGCTGCGTGCGCGTCTGCGAGGAAGTCATGGGGGTCTCGGCGATCGACTTCGTCGCGCGCGGCAGCCGCGCGCGCGTGGCCTCCGCCTTCGATTCCGGCCTCAACCTCTCCAAGTGCGTGAGCTGCGGGCAGTGCGTCGTGGTCTGCCCCACCGGCGCGCTGCGCGAGCAGGACCATCTCAAGGCGGTCCTCGCCGCGCTCGGCGACCCCGCGAAGCACGTCGTCGTCCAGCACGCTCCCAGCGTCTCGGTGACCCTCGGCGAGTACTTCGGCGTGAAGCCCGGCAAGGACGTCGACGGTCTCCTCGTCGCCGCGCTGCGGCGCATGGGCTTCGCCCGCGTCTTCGACACCGGCTTCGCCGCCGACCTCACGATCATGGAGGAGGCCTCCGAGCTCGTCGACCGGGTGACGAAGAAGAAGCCCCTGCCCATGATGACGAGCTGCTCGCCGGGCTGGATCAACTTCGTCGAGGCCTTCTTCCCGAAGTACCTGCCCAACCTCTCCTCCTGCAAGAGCCCGCAGCAGATGCTGGGCGCGCTCATCAAGACCTTCTACGCCGAACGGGAGAAGATCGCTCCCGAGACGATCTTCAGCGTCAGCGTCATGCCCTGCACGGCGAAGAAGGGGGAGGCCTCCCGCGAGCAGATGCTGCGCGAGGGGATGCCCGACGTGGACGCGGTGCTCACGACGCGCGAGCTCGCGCGGATGATCCGGACGCAGGGCCTCGACTTCGACTCCCTCGAGCCCGAGACGGCCGACACCCTGCTCGGCGCCCGCAGCTCGGCCGGCAAGATCTTCGGCGCCTCCGGCGGGGTCATGGAGGCCGCGCTGCGCACCGCCCACTGGATGCTCACCGGCGAGGAGATGGCGCAGCTCGAGGTCAAGGAGGTCCGCGGCCTGGAGGGGATCAAGGAGGCGACGCTGCGCATCGGCGAGCTGACCGTCCGCGCCGCGGTCGCCAGCGGCCTGGGCAACGCCCGCCGGCTGCTCGAGGACATGGAGAAGGGCCTGCGCCACTACCACTTCATCGAGGTCATGACCTGCCCCGGCGGCTGCATCGCGGGCGGAGGCCAGCCCTACTTCACGAACCCCGAGCGCGTGAAGGCGCGCGCGGCCGCGCTCTACGAGATCGACCGCAAGGAGACCCTGCGCGTCTCGCACCGCAATCCGATGGTGCAGCGGGTCTACAAGGAGTTCCTGGGAGAGCCGCTCGGGCACAGGAGCCACGAGCTGCTCCACACGACCTACGCGCCGCGGACGGCGGCGGTCTAGAGAGGAACGAGAGACTCCCATGCGCATCGGCGACGCCCCGCTGGTCAGCACGATCAAGGAGAAGTGCCGGATGTGCTACACCTGCGTCCGGGAGTGCCCCGCCAAGGCCATCCAGGTCGCCTACGGCCAGGCCAGCATCGTGGCGCAGCGCTGCATCGGCTGCGGCAACTGCATCCGGGTCTGCGGGCAGAAGGCGAAGAAGGTCTACTCCTCCATCGAGGGGGCGGAGCTCCTCCTGCGCGGCGGCCGTCCCACGGTGGCGATCGTCGCCCCGAGCTGGCCGGCCGAGTTCTCCGAGCTCGACGACGAGGCCTTCGCCGGGACCCTGCGCGCGCTCGGCTTCGCCGGCGTCCACGAGGTCTCCTTCGGCGCGGACCTCGTCGCGAAGGAGTACTCGCGCCTGCTCTCGGAGACCGACGGCCGCTACATCGCGACGACCTGCCCGGCGGTGGTCTCCTACATCGAGAAGTACGTCCCCGACCTCCTGCCGGCGATGATCCCCGTGGTCTCGCCCATGATCGCCACCGCCCGCGTCGTGCGCCGCCTGCGGGGAGGGGACGTCTCCGTCGTCTTCGTCGGCCCCTGCATCGCCAAGAAGGGGGAGGCCGTCGACGAGGAGGTCGCCGGCGAGGTCCACGCGGCGCTGACCTTCGGCGAGCTGCGCCAGATGATCGTCGAGCATGCCGTCGACTCCTCCCGCGTCGAGCGCGGAGCCTTCGACCCCCCGCACGGGGGGCTCGGCGGACTCTTCCCGGTCTCGCGCGGCCTGCTCCAGGCCGCACGGATGGAGGAGGACCTGCTGCGCGGCGACCTCATGGTCGTCGACGGGAAGGTGAACTTCTGGGCCGCCATCCGGGAGTTCCGCAAGGACCCGGGCGACGTCCGGCTCATGGAGGTCCTCTCCTGCCACGGCTGCATCATGGGCCCCGGCTTCAGCCGCGAGGAGCCCATCCTCGAGCGCCGCCACCGCGTCACGCAGGCGGTGAAGAAGGGGCAGGCGGTCCTCGACAAGGCGCGCTACGCCGAGGACCTGCGCCTCCACGGCGATATCTCGCTGCGCCGCGGCTTCACGGCCTTCGACCAGCGCATCGAGCGCCCCTCCGACACCGAGATGGCCTGCATCCTCGCGCTCATGGGCAAGACGAAGCCCGAGGACGAGCTCAACTGCGGCGCCTGCGGCTACGCCACCTGCCGCAAGCACGCGACCGCGGTCTACCGCGGCCTCGCGGAGGTCGAGATGTGCCTGCCCTACGCCATCGAGCACCTGCGCACGACGGTGCAGGCGCTCGAGCGCTCGCACCAGGACCTCAGCGCCGCCAAGGAGGCGCTGACTCAGAGCGAGAAGCTCGCCAGCATGGGGCAGGTCGCCGCCGGCATCGCCCACGAGGTCAACAACCCCCTCGGCGTCGTGCTCCTCTATACGAACCTCCTCCTCGAGAAGTGCTCCGAGCGCGTCGACATGAAGGAGGACCTCTCCCTCATCGTCGAGCACGCCGAGCGCTGCAAGAAGATCGTCGCCGGCCTGCTCAACTTCGCGCGCCAGAACAAGGTCTTCCGGCAGCCGACGGACGTCGGCCGCCTCCTCGAGAAGGCCGTCGGCTCGGTCCAGGTCCCCGAGAGCATCCGCGTCGTCCTGCGCACCGACGCCGAGGACCCTTCGGCGGACCTCGACCCCGACCAGATGATGCAGGTGCTCACGAACATGATCTCCAACGCCGTGGCCGCGATGCCGGGAGGGGGGACGCTGACCCTGCGCGCGGCGGGCGACGCCGCGAACGTCGAGCTCGCGGTCGCCGACACCGGCGTCGGGATCCCCAAGGAGAACATGAAGAAGGTCTTCGAGCCCTTCTTCACGACCAAGCAGGTGGGCAAGGGGACCGGCCTCGGCCTGGCGATGTGCCACGGCATCGTGAAGATGCACTGCGGACAGATCCGGGCGGACTCCAACGCGAACCCCGCGGCCGGACCGACGGGGACGACGTTCACGATCACCCTGCCGAGACGGGAGCCGTAGCAAGGAGACGGATTATGAGCGACAAGAAGGCGCGCATCCTCCTCATCGACGACGACGTGGACTTCCTCGCCCAGCAGCGCATCCGCTTCGAGGCGGCCGGCTACGAGGTGCACGCGGCCGAGGGGCCGGACAAAGGCCGGGCGATGATCCTCGAGGTCGACCCCGACCTCGTGCTCGTGGACCTCATGATGGGGCAGATGGACGCGGGGATCGTGCTCGCGCACGAGTTCAAGAAGGCGCGCCCCGAGCGCCCCGTCATCCTCGTCACCGGCGTCACCCGGGAGACGGGCCTCGTCTTCGACGTCGCGGGGCCCGACGAGAAGGCCTGGCTCAAGGTGGACAAGGTGCTGGCCAAGCCGGTGCGCTTCGAGCAGCTCCGGCGCGAGGTCGAGATGCTGCTCGCGCGCAAGCGGCAGGCGAAGTCGTGACGAGCGAGCGGCTGAAGGTCCTGGTGGTCGACGACGAGGCGGTGCTCTGCACCGGCGTTCGGCGCATCCTCGAGCCCCTGAAGATCGAGGTGAAGGATGCCGGCGTCGAGGCGACCTTCGAGGTGAAGACCGTCGGCAACGGGGCGGAGTGCCTCAAGGCGCTGGAGGCCGACCGCCCCGACGTGCTCGTGCTCGACTACAAGCTCCCCGACATGACCGGGCTCGACATCCTTCACCGCGCGACGCCGGCGCAGAAGGACATCCTCGTCATCATGGCGACCGCCTACGCGTCGCTGGAGACCGCGGTGCGCGCCACGAAGCTCGGCGCCTACGACTTCCTCGCCAAGCCCTTCACGCCCGACGAGCTGCGCTACGCCCTGCGCAAGGCGACGACGCACGTCGTCCTGAGCCGCAAGGCCCGGGTGCTCGAGGCCGAGAAGCGCAAGATCCGCTTCGAGTTCATCTCCGTGCTCTCCCACGAGCTCAAGGCTCCGCTCAACGCGGTCGAAGGCTACATGGAGATCCTCAAGGAGCGCACGAAGGGCGACGAGCTCTTCATGGTCGAGCGCAGCCTCACGCGGCTCTCCGGGATGAAGAAGCTCATCTACGACCTGCTCGACATGACCCGCATCGAGTCGGGCCACAAGAAGCGCGACCTCAAGACCGTCGACCTCGCCGAGGTCGTGAAGAACGCGATGGAGGCCGTCGAGCGCGAGGCGCAGGGGCGCGGCATCGTCCTCCACCTCGACGCCGGCCCCGGGACGGCGCTCATCGCCGACGCGAGCGAGCTGGAGATCGTCGCCAACAACCTCGTCTCCAACGCCGTCAAGTACAACCGCGACGGCGGGCGCGTCGACATCGTCCTCAAGCGCTCGGGCGACGCGCTGACCTTCTCCGTGCGCGACACCGGCATCGGGCTCTCGCCGGAGGACGCCGCGAAGCTCTTCAAGGAGTTCACGCGGATCCGCAACGAGCACACCGCCCGCATCCTCGGCAGCGGTCTCGGCTTATCCACGGTGCGAAAACTCGCTAGAATGTACGGAGGCGACGCGACCGTGGAGAGCCGTCCCGGCGAGGGCAGCACCTTCACCGTCATCTTGAAAGACGCTCCGGCCGAAAGCACGGCCGAAACCGCCGCACGGGGGGACGCTCATGGCGCGAGTACTCGTCATTGACGACGATCAGGACATCGCAAAGGCCACGGCGATGATGCTCGAGGCGGGCGGCCACAAGGCCGAGATCGAGCTCAACGAGAAGAAAGCCGTCGAGCGCGTCGGGCAGGTGAAGCCCGACGTCGTCGTGCTCGACGTGATGTTCCCCGGCAACGACACCGCCGGCTTCGAGCTGGCGCGGGACATCCATTCGAAGTACGAGAAGCTTCCGATCGTCATGGTCACCTCGGTCAACGAGCACGGGAAGCTCGGCTTCAGCGGCGCGGACGTCGACCCGTCCTGGCTCCCGGTCAGCGAGTTCATCGAGAAGCCGGTCAAGAAGGAGCGCCTGCTCGAGCTGGTCCGAAAGTTCACCGCGAAGTAGCCGCCGTCGTCCGTCGGATGCCGTGAGAGGCCGGCCGTACGCCTCTTGGAGGAGCCGTGAAACGCCGTACTGTCGCGCGCGCGGGGAGGGGGCGGGTGTCCCCCGTCCGTCCCATGTCCGCCCCGCGCGCCCTGCCCGGGAGGCGCCCGTGAGGGAGACCCCCAAGGGCGACCGCCTCGCGCTCGGCCTCTTCGGCCGCGTCAACGCCGGGAAATCGAGCCTGCTCAACCTCATCGCCGGCCAGGACGTCTCCATCGTCTCCGAGGTCCCCGGCACGACCACCGACGTCGTCGAGAAAGCCATGGAGCTCCTGCCGCTGGGCCCCGTGCTCCTGCTCGACACCGCCGGCGTCGACGACCGCTCCGAGCTCGCCGCGCGCCGCGTCGAGCGCACGGCCCGGATCTTCTCGCGCGCCCACCTCGCCGTGCTCGTCGTCGAGAGCGGCGTCTGGGGGGAGCCCGAGGAGGAGGTCGTGCGCGCCTGCGCCGGGCGGAAGCTGCCGCTGGTCGCCGTGGTGAACAAGACCGACCTGCGGCCGCCGGAGCCCGCCTTCCTGGAGGCCGTGCGCGCGAAGGCGGCGAAGGTGCTGACGGTCTCGAGCGTCGGGAAGGGCGGCCGCGACGCCTTCCTGCACGCTTTCAAGGGGGCGCTCATCGACCTCGTCCCGGCCGACTTCGTCCAGCCGCCGCCTCTGCTCTCCGACCTCGTCGCCGCGGGCGGCCTCGTCGTCTTCGTCGTCCCCATCGACCTCGAGGCGCCCAAGGGACGGCTCATCCTTCCCCAGGTGCAGAGCATCCGCGAGGCGCTCGACGCCGACGCGATGTGCCTGACCGTCAAGGAGAGCGGCCTGAAGGCCGCCTTCGCCTCCTTCTCGCGCCGGCCGGACCTCGTGGTCTGCGACTCGCAGGCGGTGCGCCAGGTCCTCGACGACACCCCTCCCGGGGTCGCCGCCACGACCTTCTCCATCCTCTTCGCGCGGGCGAAGGGCGACCTCGTCGAGGCCGCCCGCGGCGGCGCGCGCCTGCGCTTCATCCGGCCGGGCGAGCGCGTGCTCATCGCCGAGGGCTGCACGCACCACGCCGTCGACGGCGACATCGGCCGCGTGAAGCTCCCGCGCTGGCTGCGCGAGGCGGCGGGCGGAGAGGTCCTCGTCGACGTCGTCAGCGGGAAGGACTTCCCCGCGGAGCTGGGCGGCTATCGGGCGGTCATCCACTGCGGCGGCTGCACCTTGAACCGCCGGGAGATGCTCTCCCGCGTGGAGGCCGCGCGCAGCGCGGGGACGAGCGTCACGAACTACGGAGTGGCCATCGCGGCGCTCCAGGGCGTCGCGCGCCGGGTGCTGGAGCCGTTCCCGCAGGCGCGGCGGGCGTACGAGCAGGAAGAGGGGTTCGCGTCGGCTCGGGCGGACGCGGGAGGCCGGAGATGAGCATCGACCACGGGCGGATCGTGGAGGAACTGAAGGAGACCTCGAAGCCGGACCCCGCGCGGGTCCGCGAGGTCCTGGCGAAGGCGCGCGAGCTCAAGGGGCTCGACCTTCCCGACGTCGCCGTCCTCATGCGCACGACCGACCGGGAGCTCGTGCACGCCTGCTACGAGACCGCGCGCTTCGTCAAGCGCGAGATCTACGGCAACCGCATCGTCTACTTCGCCCCGCTCTACGTCTCGAACCTCTGCAAGAACGACTGCGCCTACTGCGCCTTCCGCGCCGAGAACCGCGGCCTCAAGCGCAAGGCCCTGAGCAAGGACGAGATCCTGCGCGAGACCGAGTCGCTCATCGAGCAGGGGCACAAGCGCGTGCTCCTCGTCTCGGGCGAGGACTACCCGGAAGGCGGGCTCCAGTACGTCTTCGACGCGATCGACGCGATCTATTCCGTGCGCACCCCGAAGGGGAGCATCCGCCGCGTCAACGTCAACATCGCGCCCCTCACGCTCCCCGAGTTCCAGCGGCTCAACGAGCACAAGATCGGCACCTATCAGATCTTCCAGGAGACCTACCACGAGGTGAGCTACCGCGGCCTGCACCCGCGCGGGCCGAAGGCCGACTACCGGTATCGTCTGGAGACGGTGGGCCGCGCCTTCGAGGCGGGGATCGCCGACGTGGGCGTCGGCGTGCTCTTCGGGCTCTACGACTGGCGCTACGAGGTCCTCGCGCTGCTGGGTCACGTGCGCGCGCTCGAGAAGAGCCACGGCCTGGGGCCGCACACGATCTCGGTGCCGCGCATCGAGCCCGCCGAGGGCTCGGCGCTGAGCGCGCGGCCGCCCTACGCGGTCACCGACGCGGAGTTCAAGAAGATCATCGCCATCTTCCGCATGGCCGTGCCCTATACGGGGATCATCCTCAGCACGCGGGAGAGCATCCCCATGCGGCGGGCGGCGCTCGACCTGGGGGTCTCGCAGATCTCGGCGGGCTCGCGCACGGCTCCCGGCGGCTACGGGGAGGGGGGGAGCGGAGCGCAGTTCTCCCTCGGCGACACGCGGCCGCTCAACGAGGTCGTCTACGACGTGCTGAAGATGGGGCACATCCCGTCCTTCTGCACGGGCTGCTACCGTCGCGGGCGCGTGGGCAAGGACTTCATGGACCTCGCCAAGCCCGGCCTCATCAAGCAGCACTGCCTTCCCAACGCGATGCTGACCTTCGCCGAGTACCTCTACGACTTCGCCGACCCCGACCTGAGCCAGAAGGGCTTCGACGTCATCCGGGTCATGCTCGAGCGCGAGGTCGTCAGCGAGCCCCTGCGCGTGAAGGTCGGCGAGCTGCTGCGCCGCGTGCGCAACGGCGAGCGGGACCTCTACCTCTGAGCCCGACATGGAACGAAGCCGCGTCCTGAGCTGGCTGAGAGAGGAGGATCCCGGGCGCCTCGAGGAGCTCTGGGCGCGCGCCGACGAGGCGCGCCGCGCGCACGCGGGCGACGAGGTCCACCTCCGCGGACTCGTCGAGCTCTCCAATCGCTGCGTGCGCTCCTGCGGCTACTGCGGCATCCGCGCCGGCGCCTCCGTCGAGCGCTACCGCTTGAGCGAGGACGAGGTGCTCTCCTGCGCGCGAGAGGCCGTCGCCTACGGCTACGGGACGCTCGTCCTGCAGGCCGGCGAGGATCCTTCCCTGGACCGCGCCGACGTGGAGACCCTCGTGCGGCGCATCAAGGCCGAGACCCCGCTGGCCGTGACGCTCTCTCTGGGGGAGCGCGACGAGGGGGACCTCGCGGCCTGGCGCGCGGCCGGAGCGGACCGCTACCTTCTGCGCTTCGAGACCTCGGACCCCGAGCTCTACCGCCTCGTCCATCCGTCCTTGCCGGGCCGCCCGAGCGACCGCATCGCTCTGCTGCGCGTCCTCAAGGGCCTCGGCTACGAGACCGGCAGCGGCGTCATGCTCGGCCTCCCCGGACAGACCTTCGCGAGCGTCGCCGACGACCTCCTGCTCTTCCGGGAACTCGACCTCGACATGATCGGCGTCGGCCCCTACCTCGCGCACCCCGGCACCCCGCTGGGCCGCGGAGTCCTGCCGCGGGATATCTCCGCGCGCGAGCAGGTCCCGGCGACGGAGCTCATGACGTACAAGGTCGTCGCGCTGGCCCGGCTCCTGCGCCCGGACGCCAACATCCCGAGCACCACCGCGCTCGCGACGCTCAACCGCGCCGGAGGGCGAGAGCACGGCCTGCGCCGGGGCGCCAACGTGGTCATGCCCAACCTCACGCCCGTGCGCTGCCGGCCGCTCTACGAGATCTACCCCGCCAAGGCCTGCGTCTACGAGACCGCCGATTCCTGCCACGCCTGTCTGCTCCAGCGCATCCGGAGCCTCGGCCGCGTCCCCGGGACAGGCCCCGGCTCGCGCCGGGGCCGCGCGGTCTCGGACTCCGTCCTCTAGACACAAAAAAAGAGCCCCCCGGTCCCGTGAGGGACCGGGGGGCTCCTCTTTTTATTTCTTCTTGCGGGAGGCGAGGGCCTTCTCGATCTCCTGGACGAGGATCTTCCCGGTGAGCGGCTTGTCGAGGAACTTGTGGATGGGGAGCTTCTCGTCGGGCGTCATGTCCGCCGGGCTCTTGAGCTCCTGGTTGAGGCTGGAGACCATGAGGATGGGACAGTCGGGCGCCTTCTGATGGATCTCGCGGGCGAGGTCGAAGCCCGGGATGCCGTCCTCCATCATGATGTCCACGACCGCGAGGTCGGGGATGAAGTTCTTGAGGAGGCCGCGGGCCTCTGTGGCCGAGGCGGCGATGGTGAGCTCGTGCCCGGTGTTCGCGAGCGCGGCCTTGTATTGGGTCATCACGTCCAGGTCGTCGTCGACGAGAAGAAGTTTCGCCATGAGGGCCCCCTGCGGGACGTCGTATGGGCATAAGTTATCAAGTCCGCGGGGGGCCGTCAATCGGGCGCACTCTCGAGAGGGAGGGGGGGATAGGGGGCCTATGGCGGGTCCACGACCTTTGTGTTAGAATCCTGAGTACGCGTTCGACGCGCCGAGCATGTCCGAAGTCGACACCCTCAACCCCGAACAGCAGGAAGCCGTCGCCCACCGCGGCGGTCCCCTGCTCGTCCTCGCCGGCGCCGGAACCGGCAAGACCCGCGTCATCGTGCACCGCGTGGCCGCGCTCATCCGCGACGGCGTGCCGCCCGAGCGCATCCTCGCGGTCACCTTCACGAACAAGGCCGCCGACGAGATGCGCCGGCGCATCGACCTCCTCGCCCCCGGCAGCGGCGGCCGCGTCTGGGCTCACACCTTCCACGCCTTCTCGGCCAAGCTCCTGCGCATCCACGCCGAGAAGCTCAAGCTTCCGAAGCACTTCACCATCTACGACTCCGACGACCAGAAGAAGCTCGTCGTCGAGGTCCTCAAGGAGCTCGGGCTCGAGAAGGAGAAGAACAAGGCCTCGATCTACGTCAACCGCATCTCCCGGGCGAAGGACGACCTCCTCGACCCCGGCTCCTACGGGATCTACGCGATGGCCCAGCGCGACCCGCACCGCGAGACCGCGGCCCGGGTCTACGAGGGCTACCAGCGCAAGCTCGACGTGGCCGGCGCGCTCGACTTCGGCGACCTGCTCATGAAGGGCGTCGAGCTCCTGCGCGACCACGAGGACGTGCGGACCTACTACCAGGAGCGCTTCCTCCACGTCCTCGTCGACGAGTACCAGGACACCAACCACGCGCAGTACATGATGACGAAGGCGCTGGCGGCGAAGCACCGCGAGCTCTGCGTCGTGGGCGACCCCGACCAGCTCGTCTACTCCTGGCGCGGCGCGCACATGCGCAACATCATGGAGTTCGAGACGGACTTCTCCGGGGCGAAGACGGTGCGCCTCGAGCGCAATTACCGCTCCACCCCGGAGATCCTGAAGGCCGCCTCCTGCGTCATCGTCCATAACCGCCAGCGCTACGAGAAGAACCTGCTCCCCCAGAAGCCCTCGGGGCTCCCGGTCGAGGTGGAGGAGGCCCCCGACGAGCGCGAGGAGGCCCGCGTCGTGACCCGGCGCATCGTGCGCCTGCTCTCCGCGGGGCTCTCGCCGAAGGATGTCGCCGTCTTCTACCGCACCAACGCCCAGAGCCGCTCCTTCGAGGAGGCGCTGACCCTCTCACAGGTCCCGCACCGCGTCGTCGGGGCCGTGCGCTTCTACGAGCGCCGCGAGGTCAAGGACGTGCTCGCCTACGCGCGGGTCGCGATCAACCCCGACGACTCGATCTCCTTCGGGCGCATCCTGAACCTGCCTCCGCGGGGACTCGGCGACGCCAGCGTGGAGCTCTTCAAAGAGCACGCGCGCCTGGGCGAATGCTCGCTCTTCGAGGCCTTCCGCGGCGCCGCGCGCATCGAGAAGCTCAAGCCCTCCGCGCGCCGCGCCGCCGCCGAGCTCGTCGCGCTCATCGAAGCGCTCCACCGCGACTTCCAGAACCTCGGGCCGACCGAGGCCGTCGAGCAGGTCATCCGCCGCAGCGGCTACTGGGCGTGGCTCGAGGCCGAGGCGGAGAACGACCCCGAGGAGGCCGCGCGGCTCGACAACGTCCAGGAGCTCCTCAACGCCGTCCGCGAGTTCGAGGAGCACGCCGCCCCGCCGCCCGCCGCGGAAGGCGCCGCTCCGTCCGCGCCCCGCCTCACCGACTTCCTCGAGAGCGCCGCGCTGCAGACCGGCGCCGACGGCTACGACGCCGACCGCCCTTCCGTGACGCTGATGACCGTGCACCTGGCCAAGGGGCTCGAGTTCCCGGCCGTCTTCCTGACCGGCCTCGAGGAAGGCCTCTTCCCCATCACCTCCAGCGACGGCGACCCCGACTCGCTCGAGGAGGAGCGCCGCCTCTGCTACGTCGGCATGACGCGGGCGCGCGAGCGCCTCGTGCTCACCCATGCGGCGACGCGCCACCTCTTCGGCCGCCTCTACTCGAACCTGCCCTCGCGCTTCGTCTTCGAGGCGGGCCTCCTCGGCCGCCGCGAGGAGCCGGCCGCCGTCCCGGCCGACGGCTCCGCGCCGCCCCCGGTCCCGGCCGCGGCGCCCAAGCCCGCCCTGCGCGTGCGCGTGGGCCTGCGGGTGAAGCACCCCGAGTTCGGGCGAGGCGAGATCGTCGAGAAGAGCGGCGCCGGAGAGATGCTCAAGGTCACCGTCCGCTTCGACAGCGGCGTCACCAAGAAGCTCCTCCTGCGCTACGCGCCCCTGAGCCCCGCATGATCACCGAAGAAGACGTGCTCAAGGCCGCCGCCCTCGCCCGCCTCGCGCTCGAGCCCGGCGAGGCCGCGCGCCGCGCGTCGGAGCTCGAGCGCATCCTGGCGCACGTGGACGCCCTGCGCTCCCTCGACCTTTCCCGCGTGGAGCCGACCGCGCACGCCCTCGAGCTCGAGGACGTCTTCCGCGCCGATGACCCGAAGCCCTCGGG
The DNA here is from genome assembly GCA_041660925.1 of Elusimicrobiota bacterium. Lineage (NCBI taxonomy): Bacteria > Pseudomonadati > Elusimicrobiota > Elusimicrobiota bacterium. Next base: position 168,666 of record JBAZVI010000007.1, on the reverse strand, counting down.
CCTCTCCGAGGAGCTCCTCGCCGCCGCGCCCGAGCGCGACGGCCCGTACTTCAAGGTCCCCAAGGTGATCGAATGATTCCCCTGCTCCTCCTCCTCCTCGCCGTCCCCTCCGCGCACGCCGCTCGCGGGCAGGGCCAGCCCGGCGCCGAGGCCCGCGCGCTCATGCGCAAGGGCATCGCCGCCTACGAGGGCGCCCGCTTCGACGATTGCGTCGAGCTCCTCGGCCAGGCCATCGAGCTCCACCCCGGCTGGAAGACGGCCAGCGGCTTCCGGGCGATGTGCCGCTGGACCGCCGGAGAGGCCCGGGCCGCGCAGGAGGACGCGAGGGTCGCGAGCACGCTCAAGCCCAACAGCCCCGAGTCCTTCGCCGCCCGCGGCTTCGCGGACTTCGTCCTCAAGCGCCTCGCCGCGGCGGAGGAGGACTTCCGCGGCGCCGTCGAGCTCGGTCCCAAGTATCCCCTCGGGCACTTCGGGCTCGGCAGCGTGCTCAGCCAGCGCGGGCGTCCCAAGGACGCCCTGCCGCACCTCGACGAGGCGGTGAGTCTGGCGCCGAGCGCGGCGGTCTTCCGCGTCGTACGCGGAACCGTCCGCGACAAGCTCAAGGACTTCCGCGGCGCCGTCTACGACTACGACGCCGTGCTCAAGTCCGCGCCGGCCTTCGACTGGGCCTACTACTACCGGGGCCGCGACCGCCGCGAGCTCAAGCAGTTCGCCAAGGCCGCCGAGGACCTCACGGCCTTCCTTCAGCGCAACCCCGACCACGAGGATGCGCTCTACCTGCGCGGCAACGTGCTCTTTCAGATGGGCGACTTCCGCGGCGCCATCAAGGACCTCGACCGCGTCGTCGTCCTCAATCCGCGCCACGGACTCGCCTACGCGAACCGCGGCGTCGCGCGCGGCCAGATCGGCGAGCGCGGCGCGGCGGTCGGCGACCTCGAACGCGCCAAGGCGCTGACGCCCTCGAAGGCGGATCAGATCGACGCCCAGATCCGCCGTCTGCGCGCGGCCCCTCAGGAGGACGCCGGGTCCGAGGGCCCCAGCGGCGTCGCCGCCGACGCCCTGCTCCCCGGCGAGCGCGTCCAGGAGCCCGACCAGGGGCTTGCGCCCCCCGGCGGCAAGCGCGGGACGGCCGCCTCCCGCGCGGCCGACGCCTCGCGCGAGGCCTCCGAGCCCGCTTCGGAGCCGCCGCCCCGCCGGCCCGCGGAGCTCCCCGAGGACTCCTCTCCCGCGCAGCCCGCAGACGAGGCGATCACCATCCAGTGAGCGACGACCTCACCCGGCTCAGCGCGGCGGAGACCGCCCGGCGCGTCAAGCGCGGAGAACTCAAGGCCGTGCGCGTCCTCGAGGCGCACCTCGAGCGGGTCCGCCGGCTCGACGAGGGGCTCGGCGCCTTCCTGCGCCTCTGCGAGCCGGAGGCGCGCGCCGCGGCCGCCGACGTCGACGCGCGCGTCGCCGCGGGCCGCCCCGTCGGGCGCCTGGCCGGGGTGCCGGTGGCTCTGAAGGACAACCTCTGCACCCGCGGCGTGGAGACCACCTGCGGCTCGCGCTTCCTCGAGGGCTGGCGGCCGTCCTACGACGCGGCGGTCGTCGAGCGCCTGCGCGCCGAGGACGCTCTCCTCATCGGCAAGACCAACATGGACGAGTTCGCCATGGGCTCCTCGACCGAGCACTCGGCCTATCGCCCCACGCGCAACCCCCACGACCCGACGCGCGTGCCCGGCGGCTCGAGCGGCGGCTCGGCGGCGGCGGTCGCCGCGCGCCTGGCGCCGCTCGCGCTCGGCTCCGACACCGGCGGCTCCATCCGCCAGCCGGCCTCCTTCTGCGGCGTGTTCGGGCTCAAGCCCTCCTACGGGGCGGTCTCCCGCTACGGGCTCGTCGCCTACGCCTCCTCCCTCGACCAGATCGGCCCTTTCGCGCGCACGGCGGAGGACGCGGCGCTGCTCCTCGGCGCGATCGCCGGCCACGACCCGCGCGATTCGACCTCCGCGCCCGGGCCCCGGCCCGACTACCTCGCCGAGGCGCGCGGGGACCTGCGCGGGCTGCGGGTCGGCCTGCCCCGCGAGTACTTCGGCGCGGGCCTCGCGGTCGAGGTGGAGACGCCGGTCCGCGCCGCCGCCGAGCTCCTGCGCTCGCTGGGCGCAGAGCTCCGCGAGGTCTCCCTGCCGCACACGGAGAGCGCGCTCGACGCCTACTACGTGCTCGCCCCCTGCGAGGCGAGCGCGAACCTCGCACGCTTCGACGGGGTGCGCTTCGGGCGGCGCGAGCGCGGCGACGGCTCACTCGCCGGACTCTACGGCGCCTCGCGGGCCCGGGGCTTCGGAGAGGAGGTCCGCCGCCGCATCCTCATCGGGACCTACGCGCTGAGCGCGGGCTATTTCGACGCCTATTACCGGACGGCCCAGAAGGTCCGCACGCTCGTGCGCCGGGACTTCGCCGAGGCCTTCCGGAGCGTCGACCTGCTCCTCACCCCGACCGCTCCGACGCCGCCCTTCCGCTTCGGCGAGAAGGCCGATCCTCTCTCGATGTACCTCATGGACGTCTACAACGTCCCCTGCAACATGGCCGGCATCGCCGGGCTCTCCATGCCCTGCGGCCGGACCCCGGAGGGACTGCCCGTGGGCGTCCAACTCCTCGGCCCGGCCGGCTCGGAGGGCCTGCTGCTGCGCGCGGCCGCCCGCTACCAGGAACAGGCGCCGTTCCCGGAGTGCGCCCTGTGAAGGCCTCCCGCGAGCATTCCGCCGGCGGGCTCGTGACCCGGGGGGGACGCGTGCTCCTCATCCGCATGCGCAACCTGCGAGGCCAGGTCGTGTGGACCTTCCCCAAGGGGCACCTCGAGGGCGACGAGACCCCGCGCGCGGCGGCCCTGCGGGAAGTGCATGAGGAGAGCGGCTGGCGCTGCGAGGTCCTGCGCACGGTCGGCGAGGTGCGCTACTCTTTTCGGCGCGGCGAGCGCCGGGTCCATAAGCGCGTGCGCTGGTACTGGATGCGGCCCCTGCGCCGCGACGGGCGCCCGCGCAAGGGGGAGATCTCCGGCTGCAAGTGGCTTTCCCTCGCCGGCGCGCCCCGGGTCCTCGACTATCCCAAGGACCATCGCCTGCTCGCGAAGCTCGAGGCCCTGATGCGGGAGGCCCGCGCGTGAGCGTCCGGGAAGCCGTCATCGGGCTCGAGGTCCACGTCCAGCTCGCGACGCGCACCAAGCTCTTCTGCGCGTGCGCGGCCTCCTCGTTCGGGGCGCCGCCCAACAGCGCGATCTGCCCCGTCTGCACCGGCCAGCCCGGCGCCCTGCCCGCGCTCAACGGTCGGGCCGTCGAGCTCGCGGCCCTCGGGGCCCTCGCGCTGGGCTGCCGGCTTCGCGAGCGCTCGGTCTTCGCGCGCAAGAACTACTTCTACCCCGACCTCCCCAAGGGCTATCAGATCTCCCAGTTCGAGCAGCCGCTGGCGGAGGAGGGCGCCCTCGAGCTCGCGCGCGGCCGCCGCGTGCGCGTCGCGCGCGTCCACATCGAGGAGGACGCCGGCAAGCTCCTCCATGACGAGGGTTCCCGCGCCCTGCCGTACTCGCGCGTCGACTTCAACCGCGGCGGGGCTCCCCTCGTCGAGATCGTCACCGAGCCCGACCTCCGCTCCCCCGAGGAGGCCTTCGACTGCCTGACCCGGCTGAAGGCCCTGCTCCAGTACGCGGGGATCTCGCGCTGCGACATGGAGAAGGGGGAGATGCGCTGCGACGCGAACGTCTCGGTGCGCGCGGCCGGGAGCTCGGCGCTCGGCGTCAAGGTGGAGCTCAAGAACCTCAACTCCTTCCGCATGGTCCGCGACGCGCTCGTCTTCGAGATCGCCCGCCAGGGCCGGCTCCTCGACGAGGGCGGACGGGTCGCCGCCGAGACCCGGCTCTGGGACCCCGAGCGCGGCGCCACGGAGGCGATGCGCTCGAAAGAGGGCTCCGACGACTACCGCTACTTCCCCGACCCCGACCTCGTCCCGGTCGTCGTCCGCGCCGAGGCCGCCGCGCGCCTGCGCGCCGACCTCCCGGAGGCCCCGGAGCTCCGACGCGCCCGCTTCTGCGCGCAGTACGGCCTCTCCGACTACGACGCCGGGGTGCTCACCGCCGAGCGCGCGCTCGCCGACTACTACGAGGCCGCGGTGAAGGCCTGCGGGCCGGCGCTCGCCAAGGGGGCGGCCAACTGGCTGCAGACCGAGCTCTTCGCGCGCCTGCACGCCGCCGGACTCGGCCTCGAGGACTGCCCGGTCCCGCCGGAGCGGCTGGGGGAGCTCGTCGTCCTCGTCTCGAAGGGCACGCTCTCGGGCACGCTGGGCAAGGAGATTTTCGCTAAGATGTGGGAGACCCGGGAGGCCCCGGCCGCGCTCGTCGAGCGCCTCGGGCTGGCCCAGGTCAGCGACGAAGCCGCGCTCGCCGTCTGGGCCGCGGAGGCCGTCGCGGAGAACCCGCGGGCCGCGGCCGACGTGCGCTCCGGCAAGGAGCGCGCCCTCGGCGCCCTCGTCGGGGCCGTCATGAAGAAGTCGGGGGGAAAGGCCAACCCCGGCATCGTGCAACGCATACTCAAGGAGAAGCTGTCATGAGAAATGGACTCCTCGGCGCCGCGCTCCTGCTGGTCGCGCGGGCCGCGTGCGCGTACGACCTCATCCAGTTCCCGACGCCGCTGCCGACCGAGCCGGCCCTCACGCCCGTCTCCATCGCCGCGGCTGCCGACCGCCTCTACGTGCTCGACGAGAAGAAGGGCGTGCTCGGGATCTACGCGAACGACGGGAAGCTGCTCGGGACGGCCGGAAAGAGCGGGACCGGGCGCGAGGAACTCTCCCGCCCCCGCCGCGTCGCCGTCGGCCCCGACGGCACCGTCTTCGTCGCGGACACCGGGAACTCGCGCGTGCAGATGCTCGACGCCGACGGGAAGTTCCTCGGCCACTTCGGCGTGCCGGGCTCCGACCCCGGGCAGCTGCGCTCCCCTCAGTCGGTCGCGGTGGGCGCCGACGGCCGCGTCTACGTCGCCGACACGGGCAACGCGCGCATCCAGGTCTTCACGCGCGAGGGCGTCTTCCTCTTCGGCTTCGGCGAGAAGGGGAGCGAGCCGGGCAAGTTCAAGGAGCCCACGGGCGTCGTCGTCGACGCCTCCGACCACATCTACGTGCTCGACGCCGGCAACGCGCGCATCATCAAGTTCGACCCCCGCACGCGCCTGGTCAAGGACTTCCCGCTCATCGGCGAGCACTTCACGATCGACGCCTACGGCTTCCTCTATGTGCTCGAGCCGCGGCGCGGGAAGGTCAAGGAGCTCAACACCCAGGGCGCGCTGCTCGGGGAGTTCGGCAGCCTCGGCTCCGGGGCCGGGCAGTTCAAGAAGCCCTCCGACGTGACGGTCGCCCCCGACGGGACGATCCTCGTCGCCGACGCGGGCAACGGACGCATCGTGCGCGCGGCGCTGAGCACGAAGTCCAAGACGACGAAACTCTCGAAGAACCTCGCGATGAAGCTCTTCGTCAGCGGCCCGACCCAGGTCTTCCCCTATCCGGCCTCGGCGCTCGCGGCCTGGAACGGCCTCGTCTACGCCTACCTGCCCACGGTCGGGCAGTTCGTCGCGCTCGACGAGGCGGGCAAGGAGCGGCTGCGCTTCGGCAAGAAGATGGGCAAGGACCCCTCCGTCACGCACGGCACCAAGGGCTTCGCGGTGAGCCCGCAGTTCGGCATCTTCGTGGCCGACGAGCCCCAGCACCGCATGCAGGTCTTCGACGCCAAAGGCGTCTTCAAGTCCGAGTTCGCGCAGGCGCAGGGCTGGGAGAGCCGCAGCAAGGAAGGGCGCCTCTCCTCCCCCGGCGGCGTCGCCATCAACGAGAAGGGCACCGTCTACGTCGCGGACACCGGGAACGCCCGGGTCTCCGCCTTCAGTCCCGACGGCGCCTTCCTCTTCGCCTTCGGACCGGCCGTCGGGCCGCACGTGCTCAAGCAGCCGGTCGCGGTCGCCTACGACGACACCGGCTTCGTCTACGTGCTCGACCGCAAGCTCAAGAAGCTCTTCAAGTGCGAGCCCTCCGGCGGCTTCGTCCAGGCCTGGGGCGAGGAGGGACGCGGCATCGGGCAGTTCGACGACCCCGTCGCGCTCGCCTATGACGGCAAGAGCTACCTCTACGTGCTCGATCAGGGCAACCCCCGGGTCTCGGTCTTCGACAAGGAGGGCAACTGGGTGACGAACTTCTTCGCCCAGGGCTCCGACGAGCGCAGCCTCAAGGGCCCCGACGCGCTCGCGGTCACCGGCGCCCGCCTGGCGGTCTCCGACCCCGCGCAGAACCGCATCCTCGCCTTCGCGCTGCGCCCGCGCATCGCCCCGCCCGTCGCCGTGACGACGAGCGCGGTCGGCGGGATCGTGACGCTCGAGTGGCCGGAGCAGGTCGACCCGTGGATCGACTCCTACCGGGTCTACCGCTCGACCTCGATGCACGCGCCCGGCGAGGAACTCGGCGACCTGCGCAACGGGGCGTTCAAGGACTCCGACGCCGCCGGCCCGCAGACCTATTTCTACCGCGTGGCCGTGCAGGCGACGACGGGCGACCTCGGGCCGCTGTCCCAGCCCATCCCCGTCTACGTCCCGCCCTCGGCGAACCGCGCGGCGGTCGAGATCTCGACGCTCACGCTCGGGAACATCTTCTCGGCCAACTATAAGTGGTACCTCAAGAACCCGCTCGGCCGGGCGACGCTCGTGAACACCACCAACATGCCCTTCCAGAGCGTGAAGCTCTCCTTCCAGCTCAAGGACTTCATGGACTTCGCCACCGAGCAGGTCGTCGAGAACCTCGCCCCCCAGCAGAAGGTCGAGCTCCCGCTGATGGCGACGCTCAACAACCGCATCCTCGAGGTCACCGAGGACACGCCGATCCAGGCGGAGTTCACGGTCACCTACTTCACGGACGGCCAGAAGCAGACCTTCTCGCGCACGCAGGCCCTCAAGGTCTACTCGCGCAACGCCATCACCTGGGAGGACCCCCGGCGCATCGCGAACTTCATCACGCCGAAGGACCCCCCCGTGCTCGACCTCGGGCGCAGCATCCTGCGGACCGCGCCGAAGGGGCCGGCGGGAGCCGAGAACCTCGACGAGAACCTGCGCATCGCGATGCACGTCTGGGACGCGCTCGGCGCCATCGGCGTGCGCTTCCTCCCCAGCCCCAACAACCCCTTCGAGAAGGTCTCGGAGGACCCGGCCTTCCCGGTCGACTACACGCAGTTCCCGCGCGAGACCCTCAAGCGCAAGAGCGGCGAGTGCGACGACCTCGTGACGCTCCTGGTCTCCATGCTCGAAGGCGCGACGGTCAAGGCGGCCGTGCTCGACTACCCCGGCCATCTGGCGCTGATGTTCGACACGGGCGTCTCGGACCCGGCCGAGGCCGGACTACCCGCCGACCTCCTCATCGAGTACGCGGGCACCCTCTGGGTGCCGCTCGAGGCGACGATGGTCGGCGCGCCCTTCCAGGAGGCCGTGCGCAAGGCGGCCGGGGCCTGGCGCGAGATGCGCAAGGCCGGCAAGGGCCAGGTGACGGACCCGCGCGAGGCCTGGCAGACCTATGAGCCGGCCACGCAGCCGACCTCGGAAGCGGCCGCCGAGGTGCCGCCGGCCGAGGATACGGACAGGCGCTTCACCGCCGAGGCGAACTACTGGCTCGACCTGCGCTTCCGAACGCTCACCGAGGGACTCCGGCGGAGGGTCGAGGTCGACCCGAAAGATTCCGACGCCCTCAACGAACTCGGCATCGTCTGCTGGCAGCACGGCCGCGAGGACGAGGCCCTGAGCTGGTTCAACAAGGCGGTCGAGGCCGTTCCGGGCTCCGCTCCGGCGCACAACAGCCTCGGCAACGCCGCGTTCTCCCAAGGGCGCTACGCCGAGGCCCTCGAGCACTACGCGAAGTCCGCCGAGGCCGACCCGGAGGACCCGGGCGTCTGGTTCAACAAGGCGCGCGCCGCGCATAAGGCCGGCCAGCGCGCCGAGGCCGAGTCCGCCGCGAAGAAGGCCGTCGCTCTCGACCCCGAACTCGAGGGCGCGGTCCAGTCGATGATGAAATAGGAGGAGGAACCCCATGACGACGCTGCTGTTCTCCCTGATGTTCGCCGCGGCTCCGGTCTCGGCGCAGACGAACGCCCCGGCGCCGAGCGCCGAGGCCGCCCCCGCGCCGGCGAAGTCCTCGCTGTCGCAGTGGTTCAAGAACCTGAAGACCGCGCTCGAGAAGTCCGCCGTCGAAGGGCGCTACCGTCGGGTGCGCACCACCGCCGTGGCCGCCGTCCGCGGCGCGGGCCAGGAGACGAAGAAGGACGAGATCTACTGGAAGAGCGGCGTCTCCGACAAGGCGAAGGCCCAGGTCCTCAAGGAGCGCAAGGAGTTCGAGGCGGCCGTGGCCCTGGTCCTCGAGGGGAAGCTCGACGAGGCCGACGCGAAGCTCGATGCGTTCGTGAAGGACCATCCGAAGAGCAAGTTCCTGCCGGACGTGAAGGAAGCGAAGGCGAAGATCGCCGAGCTGCGGGCGGCCGAAGCGAAGAAGTAGCGGCCGCCCCTCACCCCCGTACCCCCTCGCCGGCACCCCGGCGCTGAAAGTGCCGGGACCGGACGCGGCAAGGAGTCCGATAGTCCGGACGCCCGGCGTGGCGGGAGAGGGGGACGGGGAGATAGCCGGGAATCTCCTCAGGGAGATTCCCGGCTATGCTTTGCGCCAATAATACTTGCCTTTCTCGAAGCGGCGGGCGACGAGGCCGTGCTCGATGAGACGCTCGCCGGCGACGAGCACCGCGCTGCCGTCGCGGCAGTCGCGGCACATGGGGATGCCGCGCGCGAGCGCGAGCACGCGCGGGGTGGGGATGTCGGATTCGCGGGAGAGGATCTCGAGCAGGCACTGCTCGTTGCTGGTCCGCCATCTTGGGACCGGCGAGACGCCGGTCCCTCGGCGCGCAGGAGAGGTCGGCTTCACGGGCTTCGCCGCCCGGGGCTCCTTCTTCAGCGGGCGGAAGTCCTTCCAGCCGTAGAGCTCCGGGTAGTGGCGGTCCACTCCTCCGCAGCGCCGCCGCAGCGAGCAGGCCCGGCACGGCGGGCCCTGCGTCCGCGCGCGGGAGGCGTCCTCGTCGAGGTCGGTCGGCCTTCCATCGGGCGAGGTCACGAGCGTGTTGAAGCGGTAGAGGCCCATCGCGCGGTCCTCGAAGCCGGGGAGGAAGCAGGGGGGCATGTTCAGCACCTTGATGCCGTCCGAGAGGCCTTCCCGCTCCATGAAACCCAGCGTCTCGACCACCGGGCCGGAGGCCTGCTTCAGGGTGATCCCCAGGGTCTTCGCGTTCTTCGCCATGCTCCCGAGGTAGAGGGGGTAGATGACGACGAACTCGCTGACCCCCTCGTCGAGGAAGAAGCGCACCGTCGCGGGCAGCTCGGCGAGGTTGCGCCGGTTGAGCAGGATGTTGACGCCGACGAGCGCCTTGAGCGCCTTCATGTGGCGCAGCCCCGCCATCGTGCGCCGCCAGGCCCCCTTCACCCCGACCAGCGCGTCGTGGACCTCGGGACGATGGCTCGCGAAGGTGAGCTTCGCGAAGGTCAGCCCGGCTCGGACCAGGAGGCGGCAGAGCCGCGGGTCGGCGAGGCGGATGCCGTTGGTCTGGAGGCGGATGTAGGTGAAGCCCACGGAGCGGCCGAGGGCGACGATCTTGGCGAGGTCGGGGCGCAGCAGCGCCTCTCCGCCCGAGAGCCCCAGGCGCTTGTAGCCCCGCTTCTTCCCGAGGTAGACCGCGCGGGCGATGTCCTCGAAGCGGGCGTTGAGCCGCTTGTCGAAGCAGCCCTGAGAGCAGAAGCTGCAGCGCGCGTCGCAGTTGTAGTTGAGGACGAGCTCGTAGCAGTCGGCCTGCGCGGGGGAGGGCTCGGGCATCGGGGTTCTCAAAGCTATGATATCGAAATGATATCGTATCCGCTATGTTCCCGGGGCCGCGCAGCCGCGTTCTGCTGGAGGAGTTCGGGCGCTACGTCATCGCCGACCTCTGGCCTTTCGTGCTCGACCTCGAGAAGAGCCGGGGGATGCTCCTCGCCACGGTCGACGGACAGGAGGTCTTCGACTGGGCGGGCTTCTACGGCTCGAAGCTCCTCGGGCACAACCACGCGCACCCGCTCCTTCGGGACCCGGCCTACCTGCGCCGGCTCGTCACGGCGGCCTCGAACAAGACGGCCAACCCCGACTTCCTGACGCCCGAGTGCCTCGACTACTACCGCATGCTCCACGAGGTCGCGCCCGTCTGCATGCGCAATCCGGAGCTCGAGGTCTACACCCTGAACTCGGGCGCCGAGGCCGTCGAGAACATGATGAAGTACTTCATCAACCTCCACGACCAGAAGGCGCTCGCGGCCGGCCGCATGCCCGGCGCGCGGCGCTTCATCTATTTCGACGAGGCCTTCCACGGGCGCACCGTGTACGCGCTCAACGTGACGAAGCTCAGCGGGTCGCCGGTCATCACGAAGGACTTCCACGGCTTCATCCCCGGGAACCTCCAGGTCCCGTTCCCGGCGCTCGACGCCGACCGTCCCGCCGCGGAGAACGAGGCGCTCGCGCGCCGCAGCCTCGAGACCGTGTCGGACCTCCTCAAACGCTATAAGGGCGAGGTCGTCGGCATCATCGTCGAACCCCTGCAGGGCGCAGGCGGTCACCGCATGGCCGTCCCGGAGTTCTTCCGCGGCCTGAGCGCTCTTGCCGCGAGCCACGACGCCTACCTCGGCTTCGACGAGGTGCAGACCGCCGGAGGACAGACGGGGACGATGTTCGCCTGCGACCAGTTCGGCCTGCCGCACCCGCCGCAGGCGGTCGCGGTGGCCAAGAAGTTCGGCTGCGGCGCCGTCTACATGCTCCGTCCCATGCAGGACCGCGGCGTGCTCGACTCGACCTGGGGCGGCCACGTCGCCGACATGGTGCGGGTCGTGGCGGAGTTCTCCGTCGTGCGGGAGGAGCGGCTCATCGAGGCCGTCGCCGCCAAGGCCGGGCGCCTCGCCGGCGGCCTGCGCGCGCTCCAAGCCCGGCACCCGGAGCGCATGGGCAACGTGCGCGGGATGGGACTTTATCAGGGCTTCTCGCTCGAGTCGAAGGCGCTGCGCGACGGCCTGCTCGACGCCATGCTCGAGAAGGAATCGACGCTCCTGCTCGGCGCCGGCCCCGACACCGTACGCCTGCGCCCGCCCATCACCGTCTCCGACGCCGAGATCGATCTGCTCCTCGAGAAGCTCGGCCGCGTCTTCCCGTCCCTCTGAGACGAAAAAGCCGCCCGGCGCGCGAGCGCCGGGCGGCTTTTCGCTTTTCCCTGCTTACGGGCAGGGGGCGGAGGGCGACACCGTCGGGACGCAGGTCGGCGTCGTCACTGCATTGTCCTGGATCGGGTTCGGCGGCGGCGGGGGGGGCGGCGGCAGCAGCGCCGGGTCCGTCGGCGGAGGCAGGAGCGGGTCGCCCGGGGGAAGAACGCCTGGGGGCGGCGGAACGGCGCCCGGCGGGACCGTGCCCGGCGGGACGGGGGCACCCGGCTTGGGCGGCAGCGCCCCCGCAGGCGCCATGGGGGGTTGTCCCGGAGCCAGCGGCTTCGGAGGCGCGCCGGCCTGAGAGACGCTCAGGGGGGCTCCTCCCGGGGCGGCGGCGAGCTTGCCGTCGGCGGTCATGAGCATCCCGGCGCCGGGTTTGACCTCGACGGCGGTGCCGCCCACGGTGAGCACGGCGACGCCGCCCTGCACCTCGACCTTCGAGCCCGGGGGGATGTCCGGGACCTTCTCTCCCGGCTGGATGACGAGCTTCTTGCCGTCGGGCAGGATCACGACGAGCGTGCCCGTGAAGCTGACGACCTTCGCCGTCTGGACGCCGGGCGGCGTCTTCGGCGCTTCGGTCTTGGGCGCGTCCGCGGGCTTGGGCGCCGGCGGGAGCTCGACCTTCGGCTCGGGCGCCTGCTTGACCTCGGGCGGGATGGGCTGGGGCTTGGACTCCGAGAGACCCGCCTGGGCGTCGGCGACGAGGCGCTGGCCCGATTCGAGGGCCGCGCTGCGGCCGGAAGGGTCGGTGAAGTCGAGATTGCCGCTGAAGAGGTCGAAGGTCGTCTGGCCGGCGGGATCGACCTCGGCGCGGAAGTCGGTGCCGCGCACGCTGGCCACGGCGCCGGGCGTGCGCACGGTGAAGCGGCGGCCGGCGAGTCTCTTGACCCAGGCCTCGAGCACGCCGACGACGAGCTTCACGTCCACCTTCCCGGGCTTGAGGGTCTGCATGGCGTAGGTCGAGCCGGGGCCGATGCTGAGCTTCGTGCCGTCGGAGAACGCGACGACGATGCCGCCGTCCTTGGAGGTGCGCAGTTCGTCGCCCGCGGTGAGGACGGTCCCGGGCTTCACGGCCGCCCAGACCGTCGACTCGTGCATCTTGATCGTGGAGAAGCCTCGGACCTCGGCGACGGTCGCCGAGACGAGCGGCGCCTGCGCGGCGCGGGCGGGGACGGCGAGCAGGAGCAGGAAGAGAGCGGCTTTGATCCGATTCATGGTTTGCCTCCGGCGCGCAGACTCGGGCGCCGTGTCCTTAGTTTATCGCTTCGACGAAGAACGGACAAGGGGACTTTAGATGCTCTTGTCCGGACGGACGATCCAGAGCAGGCCGCGGTGCACGCGAACGCTCACGCGGCGCGTCAGCGCGGTGTTGCTCAGCCCCCGGGTCCCTCGGGGCAACCGGGTGCGGCGCAGGGCGAAGGCGAGAGCGCGGGTCGTGACGAGCGCGGCGGGCGTCGATGGGAGCAGGGAGACCGTCTCCCCTTTGATGCAGTCGAGCCGGTGCAGGCCGGGGCCGGCCGGGAAGGCGCGGCCCTCGTCGATGAACTCGAGGCGGGGCCTTCGGCTCCCCTCACCCCCAGCCCCTCTCCCGCGTGGCGGGCGAGGGGAGGTGATGAATCTCTCGGCGGCGGCGAAGGCGGCCAGGCGGTGGTCGAGGCGGCCGCCCGCGTTGCCGGCGATGCTCGCCGAGCGCGCGCCCAGGCGCCGCGCGAGGTCGAGCGCCTTCTGGAAGTCGGAGCGGTCGAGGTCGAAGTCGCAGAGGAAGGTCGTGCCCGGCAGCGGCGGAACGCGCCGGGGCAGGGAGTCCATGTCGCCCACGACGAAGTCCGGACGCAGGCGCAGGCGCAGCGCGTGGCGAAGGCCGCCGTCGGCGCAGAGCACGAGCGCTCCCTTGGCCGCCCGGCGTGCGGCCGCCGGGTCGCCGAGCTCTCCGTTGAGCAGGATGAGGACGCGAGGGGACTTCATCCTTCGGATTATCGCTACGGGTGTGCTCGATGTCAACCTTGAGGTGTTCCTTTTCCTCAACTCCCCTTCCCGCGGGAAGGGGAGAGGGGTAGGGGGAACCCTTAATCTCTTTACTGGGTGCCACTTTACTGGGTGCCAGGCACTTAACTAATGGAAGTAACGGATGATTTAGCGTGTCGTCGAGACCGGGCGCCCATCTCGAATATATCGTGTTTCCTACGTGGGAATTAGTTCCATTAGTTAAGTGCCTGGCACCGGAGAGGGGGCCCCAATCGTACGCGCGCGAGTTATAATATATACCTGATGAGGTCCTTCCCGGCCGTGCTGGCCGCTCTCCTGTTTTTGTCCATCTGCGTGAGGGCTCAGGTCGCCGTGATCCCCCCGAGGCCGCTCGACGCGGGGACGCTGGACCGGGTCTTCGACGGGAGGCGGGCCCTCCCCGCGCTCGACGCCGTTCCCGCGGGACCGTCCTTCATCATCCGCGCCGAGAACGACCCGCTCCCCAAGGCCCCGCGCTTCGCGCTGAACCTCGACGCGGTGCCGCCCGAGCTGCGCAGCACCGTCGACGGCTTCGAGCTCCTGTCCCATAAGAACCAGGAGGAGACCCCCGAGCAGGTCGAGCGCATGAACGCGCTCATCCGGAAGCACAACGCCGCGCACCCCCTGCGGAAGCTCCCCGAGTGGACCTACGACGCTCATCCCAACAAGCCGCCCTTCGTCTGTCTCTCCTACGCGGCCGGGACGGTCAACGACTGGTGGGCGCTCCAGCTCGGCCGCGAGCTCCCGAGCTACGTGAACCAGAACAGCGGACGCGTCGAGACCGGCCTCGATCCGCGCCTCCTCGAGCTCGAGTACATCCGCCGCGCCTACGCGGGCGGCGGCGCCGATTACTTCCTCGCACCCACCTTCATCGAAGACGATCCCGTGCGCCACACGGCCTCGCCGACCCAGCCGCGCGGCTACGCGAACCTCCTCCTCGAGGAAAAGCCCTACGAGGTCGTCGACCCCCTCACCGGCGAGACGAAGCGCTGGGAGCCGTCGATGTCGGCGATGGAAGGCCGCGCGAAGGTCCTTTTCTCCGGCAACGTGCTCCAGCCCCAGACCCCCGAGCGCAACGCGCGCGTCCTGGCCGAGGGCATCGAGAAGTGGGGGGTCGCCTACCTCCAGACCGAGGACCCCGACCATCCCCGGCTCTTCGGCGCGCACACCGTCGCGGCCGTCGGCACCTTCTGCATGGAGGAGGGCCAGAAGCTCCTGCCCTGCTCGGAGAACCGGACCGACGCCGATTGGGGCCGACGCGCGTACTTCATCCTCCACGATTCCTTCGGCGACTTCCCGGCCGACAAGGTCCGCGACGCGGAAGGCGGCTCCGCCTATCGCGCGGTGCGCATCACCTCCGTGGACAAGGCCATCGTCTTCCCGCACACCTTCAAGGTCCTGGCGCGGCCCGAGGAGGGCCGCCCCGGCGTCTGGCGCCTGGCCGTCGCGAACCTCGGAGGGCGTCCGGTGAAGGTCCTCTCGGTCGCTGCGCGGACCCGCGGCGGCGTCCCCGCCGCGCTCGAGCGCGCCGCCGACGGCGCCTTCCTCGTCTCCGGCTCCCTCGGCGCCGAGCTCGTCCTCGAGGTCGAGGCGCGCCACTACTACGAGGCCGACGGGAAGGGCCGGACTTTCCGCCTGCCGCTCGAGGCCGGGCTCTCCGAGGCGCGCGAAGCCGCGCGCACGGCGCCCACCGACGCGCGCCCCGACTATGAGCGCGACTCGGCGGGAGGGGGCGCGTGAAGGTCTTCCTCGCCGGCATCATCCAGGGCTCCATCGTCGAGGCGAAGATCCACAGCCAGGACTGGCGCGTCCCCATCAAGGCGGCGCTCGCGCGCCACGCCCCCGAGGCCGAGGTCTACTGCCACTACACCGAGCACCCCAACAGCATCTCCTACGACCTCGCCGGCATCAAGACGACGCTCGAGGACGGCATCCGCAAGGCGGCCGAGAGCGACCTCGTCGTCGCCTTCGTCCCCAGCGCCTCCATGGGCACCGCGCTCGAGCTCTATGAGGCCGCGCGCGGCGGCGCGGCCATCGTGACCATCAGCCCGCTCTCCGCGAACTGGGTGCTGCGCGCCTACAGCGACGCCCTTCTGCCCGACGTCGCCGCCTTCGAGGCGTACCTCGCCGAAGGGAAGCTGCGCGCCCTCCTCGCCCGGAAGAAGCGGTGATCCCCGCCGTCGTCCGCGACAGTCTCAAGGAGTTCAAGGACACCCTCGTCGGGTTCACGCGCGCTCCCCGCGCCGTCTGGGGCGTCAACGCAGCCAACGTCATCGAGGGGCTCGTCTACTTCGGCATCCTCACGATCCTCGGCAAGTACTGCTCCGAGAACATCGGCTTGAGCGACCTGCACGCGGGCTGGGTCTACGGGGCGGTGACCGGCGGCATCACCTTCTCGATGCTCTTTCTGGGAGGGCTCTCCGACCGCATCGGCGTGCGCCGCTCGCTCGTCCTCTCCTTCGCGGTCATGCTCGCCGGCCGCGCGCTCGTCGCGTTCTCCGGCTCCCTGCCGCTGGGCCGCGGCGCGGCCTCGCCCATGTTCCTGCTCATGGGCGCCGGCCTCCTCCTCATGGTGCTGGCCTACGGCGTGTTCCAGCCGGCCACCTACGCCGCCATCAAGTACTACTCCACCCCCGAGACCGCCGCCGTCTCCTACGCCGTTCTCTACGGCGGCATGAACCTCGGCTCCTTCCTCTCGGGCTTCGTCTCGCCGCTCACCCGCCAGCGCTTCGACCGCGCCTTCCCGCCCAACGGGCTGGCGGCCGTCTTCTGGGTCTACGCGGCCCTCACGCTGGTCAGTCTCGTCACGGTGCTCGTCCTCGTGAGCCGGCGGGCCCACGCCGCGGCCGCCGAGGCCGGCGCCGCCGCGGGCGCGCCCGAGGAGGCGTCCGGCCCGTCGCTCGGCTTCATGGGCACGGTGCGCTCCTACGTCACGGCCTTCTCGGATGCGCGCTTCGTCTTCTTCATCTTCATCCTCATCCCCGTGCAGACGCTCTTCGCGCACAACTGGCTCACCATCCCCTACTACCTCGACCGGGCCTTCGCGGGCACGACGGTCGGCAACTACTACGAGTTCTTCTCGAACCTCAACCCCCTCATCATCTTCATCCTCTCGCCCATCGTGGCCGCGTTGACGGCCCGCATGGACGTCTACCGCGTCATGATCGCCGGGACCTTCATCATGGCCCTGCCCACCTTCCTCCTCGCCGCCGGCCCCAACGTCTACCTCTTCCTCGCCTTCATCCTCTTCATGTCGCTGGGCGAGGCGGTCTGGAGCCCGCGCTTCCTGCAGTGGATCGCCGAGATCGCGCCGCCCGGAAAGGTCGGCATGTATCAGGGCATCGGCCAGCTCCCCTGGTTCATGACGAAGATGCTCACGGCCACCTACTCGGGCTGGTTCATCGCGCGCTACTGTCCGCCCCCGGCCAGCGGCCTCCCCATGGACACGGGGAGGATGTGGCTCATCCACGCCTTCATCGCCATGCTCAGCCCCATCGGCCTCGTGCTGGCCAAGAATTGGATGGAGAGAGGCCGGCTCGTCGGGACCTCTCCGGCGGCGGCGTCCGAGGCCGCGTGACCCGCCGGACGGCGGACGCCCTCTTCCTCCTCTGCGCGGCCCTCGTCTTCATCCCCTTCGTCCTCTGTCCGCCGGCCTATGAGGCCTACAAGGCCTTCAACGCCGCCCATCCTTTCCTCATGAGCTTCCTCAAGTTCGCCCTGCTCGCGACCTCGGGCGAGGCGCTGGGCCTTCGCCTGCGCATCGGCGCCTATCTTCAGCCCGGCTTCGGCCTCACGGCGCGGGCCGTCTATTGGGGACTCTTCGGCCTCGCCATCCAGGCCGCCTTCATCACCTTCTCCGCCGGCGCCCCGCTCGTCCTCGCGAAGCTCGGCCTCTCGGGCGCTCCCGCCGCCTTCGCGGGACCGGGCCTGGGAGGGCTGCGCGTCTTCACGGCGTTCTTCGTCTCGCTCTGCATGAACCTCATATTCGCGCCCGTCCTCATGGTCGCGCACAAGGTCACCGACACGCACATCACGCAGAACGGCGGCTCCGCCGCCTGCCTGCTGCGCCCCATCCCGGCGGGCCGCATCCTGCGCGAGCTCGACTGGGGCGTCATGGGGGGCTTCGTGTTCGCGAAGACCATCCCGTTCTTCTGGATCCCCGCGCATACCGTGACCTTCCTGCTCCCGCCGGACCAGCGCGCCCTCTTCGCGGCGCTGCTCGGCGTGGCGCTCGGCGTACTCCTCTCCGTGGCCGGGACGATGGCCAAGCGCGCTTGAAACAGGTACCTTCCTCTTCCGTGGACACCGCCTCCCGCCTGCGGACCTGGCTCGCCATCCTCTGGCTCGCGCTCATGGGCGCCGAGCTCGCGGGCATCGTGCGCTGGTCCTTCGCGCTCGGCTCCGCCCAGCGCCGCATGGACGACTACGGCGCGCAGATCGCCGCGAGCGCCCGCGAGACCGAGGCGCGCGCCCGCGAGATCCGCGAGCGCAGCGAAGAACTCGTCTTCCTGCAGGACCTGCCGAACATCCTCCCCCAGGAGAAGAGCACGCTGCGCACGCAGAAGGCCGTGGCCGGAGAGGTCCAGCTCCTGCGCGGGAAGGTCGGAGCGCGGCTGCGCGGGGCGCTGCACGTGGTCGTCGACGCCAAGGCCAACGTCCTCTACCTCAAGAAGGGCCTGCGCCTGCTCTGGAAGGCGGACTGCTCGGTCGGGCGGGGCGGCGTCCTCAAGGACAAGCGCACCGGACGGCGCTGGGAGTTCGTCACCCCGCGCGGCGAGTTCCGCGTGCGCGGCAAGAAGGCCGACCCGCTCTGGCGCAAGCCCGACTGGGCCTTCGTCGAGTCGAAGGAGCCCGTTCCGCCGCCGGAGGACCCCTCCCGGCTCGTGGCCGGGGAGCTCGGCGCCTTCGTGCTCGACCTGGGCGACGGCTACCTCATCCACGGCACCAAGGACGAGACGAAGCTCGGCACCGCGGTCTCGCACGGCTGCGTGCGCCTGGGCGCCGAGGACCTGAAGAAGCTCTACGAGAGCGTCCCGGTCGGCACCCGGGTCTTCATCATCTATTGATGGACCTCCTCGACCGGCTCACCCGCCGCGCCTCGCCGGGACTGCTCCTGGCGCTCGCGCTCGTCCTCTTCGTCGGCGCGCACGCCGCCCGCCTGGGCCTGCGGCGCTCGACCCTCGCCTGCCAGGAGCGCGTCGAGACCCTCGCGCTGCAGCGCGACGAGTCGGCCGAGGCCGCCTCCGACTTCCAGGCCCTCAGCGAGCTCAAGGGGCAGGACGTCGCGGCGCTCAAGAAGGGCCTCGCCCAACTGGCGAAGTCCAAGCGCGAGATCTACGAGGCGGGGCTCAACTTGCAGGAGGAGAAGCGCCTGCTCGAGAAGCAGCTCGAGATGCTGACGACCTACCTCGTCGTGGACCTGGGGACCGGGAAGATCCACCGCATGCGCGGCGAGGAGTCGCTGGAGAGCTTCCCGCTCGGGGCCGTGCGCGCGACCGGCGCGGAGGTGAAGACGCCGCCCGAGCGCGTGCAGGTCGTCAGCAAGGAACGCTTCGCGAGTCCCGAGCGCGGCCGCTTCATCGAGACGGGGGGGAAGCTCGAATGGGAGCCCCCGCAGGTGGGCGAGTCCCCGCGCGCCAACGCGCTGGGCGAGTTCGTGATGTACGCGGGAGGGACCTTCTTCCTGCACGGGCCGCCCGCGAAGCCCGCCGACCACGAGGCCTTCCCGCACTACTGCCTCGGGCTTTCGAAAGCCGCCGCCCGGCGGCTCTACCTCGGCAGCGTCATCGGCACGAAGCTCGTCTTCAAGAACCCCGCGCCGGCCGCCGCGACCACTCCCAGACGCTGAGGCCGAGGACCCCGGCCAGACCGCAGCCGCCGCCGACGGCGTAGGCCGTCGAGGTCCCGAACCACTGCGCCAGCGAGCCCATCAGCAGGGAGCCGATGGGCGTGATCCCCGCGAAGACGAAAGCGTAGAGACTCAGGATGCGTCCGCGAAGGGCGTCGGGCGACTCCGCCTGCAGCGTCGTGTTGCAGAGCGCCATGAAGGCGACCTGGAAGAAGCCGAGCAGGGAGAGCAGGAGCGCGGCCGTCCGGAAGTCCCGCGCCGCGGCGAGCAGGACCGTGACGACGGCGGAGAGGCAGGCGGAGCCGACGATCCAGCGCAGCCGCGGCCGGCGTCCCACGAAGGAGACGCTGAGGGCTCCGGCCACGGCGCCGATCCCGAGCGAGGCCATGAGCAGTCCGAAGCCGCGCGCGCCGACGCCGAGGGCATGGCGGGCGAGGAGCGGGACCATGACGCTGTGGTTGACGACGAAGACCCCGATGAAGAGGAGCAGGCAGAGCAGGAGGCGGATGAGCGGGGCGTGCAGGGCGTAGCGCAGGCCCGCGGCGATGTCCTCGGAGATGCTCGCCTCGCCGTGCGGCCGGGGGAGGCCCTCGGCGCGCAGCGCGTTCAAGGCGAGCAGGACGCCGAGGAAGCTCAGTCCGTTGAGCGCGAAGGCCGGCGCGACCCCGACATGGGCGACGAGGACGCCGGCGACCGCCGGGCCGATCATGCGCGCGCCGTTGAAGCCGGCGGAGTTGAGCGCGACCGCGCTCGCGAGGTCCTCCTTGCCGGTCATCTCGACGACGAAGGACTGACGGACGGGCAGGTCGAGCGTGCTGGCCAGGCCGTAGCAGAAGGCCAGCACGGCGACGTGCCAGTACTGCACGCGGCCCGACCAGCAGAGCAGGGCCATCGCGAAGGCCTGGAGCATGAGCGCCGTCTGCGTGAACAGGATCATGCGCTTCTTGTGCACGCGGTCGGCGATGGCCCCGGCGTGGAAGGAGAAGAGCAGCATCGGCCCGAACTGCAGGGCGCCGATGAGCCCGAGCTTGAAGGGCGAGCCGGTGAGCTCGAGCACGAGCCAGGACTGGGCCAGACTCTGCATCCAGGTCCCGACCTGGGAGACGAGCTGGCCGCCGAAGAAGAGCCGGTAGTCCCGGTGACGCAGCGCGCGCAGGCCGTGGGGGAGCCGCATGGGGTCCCGATACGATACAAACCGCCCGGCCCCTCTGTAAAACCGCTTGAAAGTTGACTATCGTACTCCCATGTACGGCGTCAGCGAAGACATCTACAACGGGGTCCTCTACGACGGGCTCAACTGCTTCGAGTGGGACATCCCCTTCTACCGGCGCCAGGCGCGGCGGGCGAAGGGGCCGGTCCTCGAGCTCTGCTGCGGGACCGGGCGCATCACCCTGCCGCTGGCGAAGGCCGGCGTCGAGGTCACCGGCGTGGACTTCAAGGACTCGATGCTCGTGCGCGCGCACGAGAAGGCGCTCAGGGCCGGCCTGCGCGTCCCCTTCGTCAAAGGCGACATGCGGACCCTGCGTCTGCGCCGGAAGTTCGCGCTCGTCTTCATCCCCTTCAACTCGCTGCAGAACACCTACGGGCTCGCCGACGTCGAGAAGGTCTTCGCGACCGTGCGCGCGCACCTGCGCAGGGGCGGACGCTTCATCTTCGACGTCTTCAACCCGAGCATCCGCTACATGGTGAACGGGGAGAAGCTCAAGAAGAACAAGTACCGCTTCCGCCTCGAGGACGGCCGCCGGGTCGCCATCGACGAGCTCTGCCGCTACGACGCTGCCGGCCAGGTGAACCAGGTGACCTGGTTCCATCGCGTCGACGGGGGGCGGGCGAAGCCGCGGCGGCTCGACATGCGCTGCTTCTACCCGCTCGAGCTCGAGGCCCTGCTCAAGTACAACGGCTTCCGCGTGCTGAAGAAGTACGGGAACTTCGACGGGACGCCCTTCACCTCCGCGTCCATGAAGCAGATCTTCGTCTGCGAGGCCCTGCGATGACGGACACCGAGCGGCTCCTGCGCGACGTCTCGCGCTCCTTCCATCTCTCGCTGCGCGTGCTGCCCAAGCCGGTGCGCGCGCAGGTCGGCCTCGCCTACCTGCTCGCCCGCGCGAGCGACACGGTCGCCGATACGCAGGCGGTGCCGCGCGAGCGGCGCCGGGAGCTCCTCGAGCGCATGCGCAAGGGGGATTACTCCTCGGTGGGCGCGCTGGCCAAGGACCAGGCCCTGCCGGCCGAACGCATGCTCCTCGAGCGGCTCGGGGAATGCGCCGCCCGCCGCGACGCCTTCGGCGCGCGAGACCGCGAGTTCATCGCCCAGCTCCTCGACGTCATCGTCACCGGCCAGCTCTTCGACCTCGAGCGCTTCCCCGAGGGGACGGTGACGGCCCTGCGCGACGACGCCGAGCTCGACCGCTACACCTACCTCGTCGCCGGCTGCGTCGGCGAGTTCTGGACCCGCATCTGCGCCGAGCACCTGCCCGCTTTCGCCGCGCTCGACCAGGCCGAGATGTACCGGCTCGGCGTGCGCTTCGGCAAGGGGCTCCAGCTCGTCAACGTCCTGCGCGACACGGCCGCGGACCTGCGCATCGGCCGCTGCTACCTCCCCGTCGCGAAGCCCGAGCTGCTCCTCGACCCCGCGCGCAACGCGGCCTTCGCGGCCGAGTACCGCCGCTGGCTCGACGCGGCCCTCGATCACCTCGACGCCGGCTGGCGCTACACGCTGAACATCCCCCGCTCGCTCAAGCGCCTGCGCCTGGCCTGCGTCTGGCCCATCTGGCTCGGACTCGAGACGATCGCGCTCCTGCGCCGCGCCAACCCGCTCGACCCCGCCCAGCGCGTCATGGTGCCGCAGGGACGGGTCTACCTCATGCTCGCGCGCTCCGCGCTCTCGGCCGGCAGCGACCGCCTCCTCAACGGCGCCTATCAGACCCTGCGCCGCCGCGCCCTCGCCCCCGCCCACCCAGGGCTCCCCTCTCCCGCCACGCCGGGAGAGGGGAAGGGGGTGAGGGGGGACCCCGCGAGATGATTCCCTTGGAGAACAGGGTCCCCGATGCCCTCTTCGTCGCCGGCGTCGTCGTCGCCCGCGGGGTGAAGCCCGGCCCCGCTCCCGCGGAGCTCGCCCGGCTCATCGACGAACTCGTCCTGCGCCGCGCCGCCGAGGAGTTTCCGGCGCCCATGCTCAAGGACTCGGTGCGCCGCCTCCTCAAGCGCGGCGGCTTCAAGCCCTCCGGGCGCAACAAGCCCGCGAGCGAATACCTCGCCCAGGCCGCGCGCGAGAACCGGTTCCCGCGCATCAACAACCTCGTCGACGTGAACAACCTCCTCTCGCTCGAGACCGGCCTGCCCATCAGCCTCCTCGACCTCGCGGCATTCGGCGATGGGGCGGCCCTGCGCTACGGCAAGGCGGAGGAGAAGTACGTGTTCAACTCCGCGGGGCAGGAGATCGACCTCGAGGGCCTGCTCTGCGTCTGCTCGGGGGCCGACCTGCCGCTCGGCAATGCGGTGAAGGACTCCATGACGGGGAAGCTCAAGGACGGAACGAGCGCCGTGCTCGGCGTGATCTACGCGGCGGTCGACGAGGAGGCCGGGCGGGCGATGGCGGCCCACGTAGAGCGCTTCGCGCGGCTCCTCAAGGAGTTCGGCGGGGCTTCCGAGACCGAGACGGCCGTCCTTAAGGTTTGAGCTTCGCTTCGATCCGACGGTAGAACGGCAGGCGCAGGGCCTTCGCCCGCTCCAGGCGCTCGGCGAGCGGCAGCGGCTGCAGGGTCGGGCAGAGCGCCGAACCTCCTTTCGCGTAGTACTCCTCGATGCAGCGCAGGCCTTCTTCCCGCGAGGCCCGGATGCTCGCGTAAGGGGAGAAGTCCCAGCCCTTAAACGACGCCCCCGCGCAGAAGAGCCAGAAGGCGGCCAGGACCGCGAGCCGCGCCTGCGGCCGCTCTCTCAACGCCCGAGCCCAGGCCGCAGCGCCCAAAAGCGGGAGGAGCAGGGCGAACTCCATGTAGTGCGAGTGCGCCAGGCGCTCGACTCCCATCCAGGTCCGCCCCAGCGCCACGGCGGCCAGCGTCCCCAGGGCGCCGAGCGCCGCGGCCCACAGGAGCACGCTCTCGTCGTCGAGCGCTCTTCGGCGCTCGACGACAAGGGGCGCGAGCACGAGCGCCAGGCCGAGGGCTCCGAGGAGCGGGGCCGGGGCCGGTGCGCCGAAGCCCTGCGCGCAGAGCGAGAGGAAGAAGACCCAGAAGTCGCCGCGCAGGGGGGAGGTCCACATGGAGGAAAGGAAGTCGAGGCCCGAGACTCCCGGGCCGAAGGCGAGCGCGCGGCCGCTCGCCGCGTAGAGATGCGCCGCCTGCAGCATCGGCGGGGGGGCGTGGACGATGCGCTCGAGGATGAACGCGCCCGCGACGAAGGCGATCGTCAGCGCGCAGAGGGGCCCTGCCGCGACGAGGACCGCGTCGAGGCGGGCGCCGGGGCGTCCCTCGCGCAGGCGCCGAGGGACGAAGAGCGCCGCCCCGGTCAGCGCGAAGAAGTGCCCGCTCGCGAAGGAGCCGATGGAGCAGAACGCCGCGAACGCGCCGGCGAGGAGCTTGGGGCGGCTCGGCGCGCGGGCGAAGAGGAGGAGGGCCGAGCCGAGCGCGAAAGCCAGCGAGAAGTGGATGCTCGCCTGCAGGCCGTGCGCGTGCCCGCCGTGGAGCAGGGGGGTGAGCATGAAGGGCGCGAAGGCCGCGGCCACCGGGACGCCGTCCTCGCCGAGCGCGCGGCGCACGAGCAGGCAGGCGAGCGCGACCACCAGGCCGAAGAGGATGAAGTTCAGCGCCTGCAGGCGCGCGATGTCGAGCCCGCCCCCGAGGGCGTGCAGGCCCCAGACGAGCAGGCGGGCGGGGACGTTCATGTGCTCGTTGAGCGGGGTGAGCAGCCAGCGCAGGGTGAGCCCCGCCGGCAGGGCGCCCGGGTCCAGGTAGGTCCATTCGTCCATCACGGGCACGTCCACCGCCGTGCGCGCGAGCACGGAGCCGTGGTAGAGGTAGAGCGCGAGCGTCGGCAGGAAGAGGAGGAGCGCGCGGAGCCGGGCGTTCATCCCGCCGATGATACCATAGAGCATCGCGCCGGGCCGTTCCGGCGCGATGGGCGCTCAAGACGGGCGTTGACATCGCCGACGGCGGGGGCCTATACTCCCTATATGTGCGGGTCCCATAAGAGGAAGTGAGATGAGAAAGCTCCTGGCCGTGGCGTTGTGCCTCGTCGGACTCTCGGGCTGCACCTCGAAGGACTCCGGCTCCGGCCGCGAGGGCCAGCCCGACCCTCTCGCCGCCCACACCTCCTGCACCTTCGCCGACGGCCTGCAGGTCGCCGCCGTCGACCGCCTCCCCGCGTCCGTGCACTCGCGGCGCATCAGCTTCCCCGACGGCTCGCGCAACGTCTCGCTCGTCGACGGCTACCGGGTCATGTTCTCCTATCCGCCCGACGACTACTTCGCGAACCTCAAGGTCGAGCTCTCCGTGCCCGCCGAGTACTCCTCCGACCGCAAGCTCATCTTGCGGCAGATGGAGCTGCTCGCCCAGGAGGGCGACCGCCTGCCTCTCGAGCAGCGCGAGTTCCACGGCTACGACCTCTACGCCGTCCACCGCGCCACCATCACCGACGCCAACGTCCTGAGCATGTACTCCATGTTCCAGGAGCGCGACCGCAAGATCGTCACCGTCTACTTCCTCACCGGCGACCCCGCTCGCCGCCGCTTCCAGACCATCGAGGAGCACAAGCGCATGCGCGAGCGCTTCCTGGAAGAGTACTTTACGTGCATTGAGAAGAGAGGGGGCTAATCAGGCGCTCGGCGGCGCGGCACTCATTTTCCCTCTCCCGCTTGCGGGAGAGGGGGAGGGAGAGGGCAGCCGCCGAGGGCAACGGGAATGTAGACCCCCCCATCTTTGAGGCATCCATGATGAAAAACTCCCATCTCGCCATCCTCCTCGCCGCCGCCTTCCTTTCCGCTCCCGCCTCCGCCGAGCCCATCAAGATCGGCGTCGGCCCCATCGGCAGCCCCGGCCCGACCGTCGGTCCCAGCCTGCAGAGCCCGGGCGTGGGAAATCCCGGCGTGAGCATCACGCCCAACCTCTCGGGCGTCACGCTGACGCCCACCATCGGGGGGACCACGCCGGTCCCCAAGGTCCAGGAAGGGAACCAGCAGGAAGGCGGCGGGGAGCCCCCGCGCCTCGCCGTCGGCCCGGTCTACTTCGCGCTGGCCTGCGCCGTGTTGAACTCCGAGACCTGCGAGCTGGCCTTCGAGGGCTACGAGAACTGGGAGGACGTCTCCACGAGCGTGCGCCTCGCCGACTGGGCGAAGGCCCTCGAGGAGGAGCGCCGCCTCTTCGTGACCGTCCCCTTCCCGGTCCTCTCGACCCAGCAGGTCCTCCAGGCGCTCGTGCGCTTCGAGACGCGCAGCATCCTGGAGATGGAGACCAAGATCCGCGCCGACATCGTCCGCATCGCTCCCATGGAGTGGGAGTCGCCCGAGGCGAAGGAAGCCAAGCGCCTCGAGATGGAGCGCCACAACCGCGAGATCGACCGCCTCAAGGCCGAGGCCACCGCGCAGGCCGAGTCCGAGGCCTCCTCGCACTGGGTCCCCGACGGCGAGAGCCGCTTCGAGTTCAAAGCCGGCCGCGCCTACCGCGACCTGACGAACCACATGAATGTGAATACGTCCTGGAATTAGTCGTTCACCCTCCCTCCTCGAGGGAGGGCAAGGGGAAGGTAGAACCGAACAGAGCGCCCGCCGAAAAGCGGGCGCTCTTCATTTCTCCTCAAATCCATCAGAACGGTCATTGACAGCAAGAGGGGGGGACGCATATACTCCCCCTGCGAGCGGTCGCGCGCGCTCCTTCGGGGCGGCCAGCTCTATCCGTCCGCTGCAATCCGATTATGTGGGGTTCCCATGGCCGATAAGGATGAGATCCTTTCGCTGAAGAACGAACTCGAAGCTCTCCGTCAGGAGCTCGCCAGCGTGCGCGGCGAGGTGCGGCGGCTCGGCGGACGCCTCCCCGAGCTGGCGCCGGGGAAGCCGGCCGAAGCTCGGATCGAGAAGCCCCAGCCGGAGCGCAAGGCCGCAGAGCCGCTTCGCGCGCCGGCCGCAAGCGGACCGGCTTCCGTGTTCTGTCAGCAGTGCCACGCCCGGATGGAGATCGCCGATGCGATCTGCGGGAATTGCGGGACTCCCGCGCTCGCCAAGAAGCCCGTCGCATCCGTACCTCTGCCTCCCGCCCGGACGGAGCCCCTGGAGCCGGAGACGAAGATCGACTGGGAGCGCTTCATGGGCGTGAAGCTCTTCGCCTGGGTCGGCGGTTTCGCCCTCTTCCTCGGCATCGCCTTCTTCGTGAAATATTCCTTCGACAACAATCTCATCAGCCCCTCGACCCGCGTGGCACTGGGGATGCTCATGGGCATCGGTGCCATTATCGGCGGCCTCCTGCTGCGGCCGCGCGGCTACCGGGTCACGGTGGAGACGCTCTGCGCCTCGGGCATCGCCATCCTCTATGCCGATGTCTTCGCGTCCCGAGCCTTCTACCGGCTCGTCTCACCCGAGATCGCCTTCGGCCTGATGTCGCTGGTCACGGTCGCGGCGTTCGTGCTCTCCGTGCGCCTGGAGTCGCGCTACGTCTCCCTGCTGGGGCTCGTGGGCGGGTTTCTGACCCCGCCGCTGCTATCGACGGGCGTCGATCGGCCCATCGCCCTCTTCGCCTATATCACGATCTTGAACATCGGGCTCATATCCGTGGCGCTCCGCATGGACTGGGGATTCCTCCTACCGCTCGCCGCCGGAGCCACGCTATTCATGGAGATGGGCTGGACGAAGGAGTTCTTCGCCCCGCATAAGGAACTGCTGCTTTCCGGCATCGTCGTCTGGTTCTGCGCCCTCTTCCTCGCGGCCGCTGGACTCGCACGGCGGCGCGGCCGCGATGGGCTAGGCTTCCACGTCCCTGCCGCAGCCCTGCCGCTCTTCTGTCTCGGCTTCTCGGCCTTCATGCTCGACTATCAGGTCCTGGGCAGCCGGCCGGTCTTCCAGTTCGTCCTGCTCAACCTGCTCAACCTGCAGCTCGCGTACGCCGCTCTGCGGCGCGAGGAGCCGCGGCCCCTCTACATCATCGGAGGGGGGGTGAGCTTCGCCATCCTTTCGATCTGGACCTCGCGCTTTCTGACGGGGGACCTCCTCAACGCGGCGCTCGCCTGCTACCTGGCCTTCGCGGTCATCCATGCGGCCGCACCGGCCGCCATCCAGCGCCTGCGGCCCGACCGCAGCGCCTGGAACTGGGGCTACGCCTTCCCCGGCATGGTCCTCGCGCTGCTCGTCTTCGCCATGCACGCCGGGAAGGCGGCCGGCTTCCTCATCTGGCCGACGATCATGATCCTGGGCATGCTGGCGCTCGCGCTCGCCTGGTTCGCCGCGGTGATGTGGGCCGCGGTCGCCTCGCTCGTCCTCGTCCTCGCCGCCTTCGCGACCTGGATGCTCCGTCTGCCCGACGCGGCGGGGGTCGTCCAGATCCTCCCGCTGCTCGGGGTGTTCATCCTCGCCTTCTTCGCCTGGCCGCTCTACCTCGCCCGTAATTGGGCGAGGCCCGCGGAGGAGAAGGTCCGGGAGAAGGCCGGCGCGCTCTCCATGCGTTCTCCGGCGGAGCTCGCCGCCTGCGCCGCGATCCTGCCGTTCTTCCTGCTCGCGGCGGTCTGCGCCAAGATCCCTCTGCCCGACCCCTCCCCGGTCTTCGGACTCGTGCTGCTCCTCAACGTCCTGCTCCTGGGCATCGTCCGCTTCCGGAAGATGGACGCCGCCGCGCTGGTCGCGCTCTGCGGCACCGTCATGGTGCAGGCCTTCTGGCACGGGCATAACTTCTCGGAGACGGCCCCCGCGGGAGCGCTGTGCTGGTATTCCGCGTTCTACGCGGGCTTCCTCCTCTTCCCGCTGTTCTTCTGTTCCGGGACGGAGAGATTGGGCGCCTGGCGGGCGGCCGCGGCGTCGGGGCCTCTGCACTACCTGCTCATCTATCGCGCGATCTCGCTCGCCGTCGGCAAGGCCTACATCGGCGCGGTCCCCGCGCTCTTCGCGCTCTCGTCGCTGGGCGCGCTCACGCTCGCGCATGTATTCGTCCCTCGCGAGGAGAAGGGGCGGATGTCGGTGCTCGCCTACCTGGGCGGCGTCGCGCTCTTCTTCATCACCCTCGTCATCCCGGTCCAGTTCCAGAAGGAATGGGTCACCTTCGGCTGGGCGCTTGAAGGCGCGGCGCTGGTCTGGCTCTATCGCCGCATCCCGCATCCGGGGCTCAAGGCGTGGGGAGCGGCGCTGCTGGGAGTGGCCTTCGTGCGCCTCGCGCTCAATCCCGCGGTGCTCTCATATCATCCGCGCACCCAGACGCCGCTCTTGAACTGGTATCTGCTCGTCTACGGGGTCTCGGCCGCCTGCATGTGGTTCGCCGCGCCGCGCTTCGACGCCGAGGAGGACGTTGTCCTGGGGCTGCCCGTGCGCTCCTACCTCAACGTCTTCGGCGTCGTGCTCGCCTTCCTGCTGGTGAACATCGAGATCGCCGATTTCTTCAGCAAGGGGGCGACGATCACGTTCAACTTCTCCGGCGCCTTCTCGCAGGACATGACCTACTCGCTCGTCTGGGCGGCCTTCTCCATCGTGCTCGTCGGGCTCGGCATCGCCCGCAAGAGCCAGGGCGCGCGCTACGGCGGGCTGGGCCTCCTCGTCGCGACCATCGCGAAAGTCTTCCTGCACGACCTTTGGCGTTTGGGCCAGCTCTACCGCGTCGCCTCCATCATCGGGCTGGCCGTCGTGCTCATCCTAGTCTCCTTCGTCTATCAGAGGTTCCTCAATGAGAAAACGCCTGCTTAGCCTCCTGCCGCTCGCGCTCGCCCTCCCGCTCCTCGCCGCGGTCGGCGAGCAGTGGAGCCACACCCAGGCGCTGAACGTGCCCTCCGCGGGGCTCGTGCGCGTCCGTCTGGGGAATCCGACGCTCTCCGTCGCCCGGCCCGACCTGCGCGACCTCCGCCTCGACGCGCCCTCCGGCCGCGAGGTGCCGTATCTCATCGACCGGCCCATGCCCAAGTCCGGAGACTGGTTCCGGCTCGAGACCCGCTCCTCCATAATCGGCAACGGCTTCACCCAGCTCGTCGTCCAGCCGGGGAGCGCCTACGCCGGGCGCCAGTGGGACGGCCTGAGGATCATCACGCCCGCGCGGGAGTTCATCAAGGCCGTCACCGTGGACGCGCGCAGGAACAAGAGCGAGGCCTTCCAGACCCTCGTGCGCGGCCGCCCGATCTTTCGCCAGAACGACGGCGTCGAATCGCTGGAGCTGCCGCTGCCCGCTGGCGCCTGGAGCGAGGTCCGCGTGAACCTCGATGACTCCCGCAAGGACGCCGTCCCCGTCATGGGCGTCGACGCCCGCGCCCGTTCCGAGGAGTTGGCCGACCTCGACAAGATCGATACTTCCATCCTCGAGCGCGGAGGGAGCGGCCATACGACCGTCCTGCGGCTCTCGCTGGGAGCGTCGAACCTCATGTTGACTTCGCTGGAGATCGGGACCAATGAACCCGTCTTCACTCGCCGCGTCGAGCTGTATCAGCGCGTATATCGCGACTACCGCA
Source organism: Elusimicrobiota bacterium (assembly GCA_041660925.1). Classification (NCBI taxonomy): domain Bacteria; kingdom Pseudomonadati; phylum Elusimicrobiota; species Elusimicrobiota bacterium. The sequence continues at coordinate 138,894 of JBAZVI010000007.1, read as the reverse complement.
TCCAGGACGAACTGCTCGGCTCGGGCAGCATCTACCGCGTGACCCTCAACGGGGGGGCCTCCGCCCAGAGCCTGAGCTTCCCGCTTTCAGCGCAGGTCACGGGCAAGGATGTCTACCTGCGCATCCATAACGGCGACAGTCAGCCTCTGGACATCGTATGGGTGCATCTGAAGGCCGCACCGGCGTTCATGGTCTTCCATGCGGATGAGACCGGGAGCTACACGCTCTCGGCCGGCAACGAGGGAGCCGAGGCGAAAGAGTACGACGTCGCCGGCCTGCGTCAGCGGCTGACGACCGCCCCGGGCGCGACGGCGAGCTTCGGGCCTCTGGCGGCCAATCCGGCCTATCGCGCGCCCGAAGCCCTGCCCGGCGTCGAGGAGGCGGGGACCGAACTCGACGTCTCCAAGTGGCCCTTCAAGAAGCGCATTGAACTGAAGGATGCCGGCGTCCAGCGGCTCGAGCTCGACCTCGAAACACTTTCCCGGGAGGAGGGCGAGCTCGCCGACCTGCGCCTCATGCGGGAGGGCCGGCAGATTCCCTATCTCTTCGACGAGAGCGGCGTCACGCGCAGCGTGCCGCTGTCCCTGACCCGCGACGGGGAGAAGGATCGTTCGAGCCGTTGGAGCCTGGACCTGCCCTATGTCCATGCGCCGGTCACGAGCGTGTCCTGCACGGCCACCCAGCCGGCGCTCTTCGAGCGGCAGGCGAGCGTCTTCAGCGAGCAGCGCGACGAGCGCGGCGACACGGCCCGCGTCCAGCTCGGCGCCGCGACCTGGACCCGCCGGCTCGGGCAGGGCTCCGCCGGAGTGAGTCTGGGGCTCAACCGGCCGCCGGACGGCAAGCGGCTCTCCCTGGTCGTGGAGAACGGGGACAACCCGCCGCTCGCGCTCTCGGAGTGCAGGGCGTATTACACCGCGCCGCGCCTCCTCTTCAAGGCCGCCCCGGGCAAGGAGCTTTTCCTCTATTACGGTCAGAAGAACGTCTCCGCCCCGGTCTACGACCTCCGGCTCGCTTCGCGGGAACTGCTCTCCAAGATGCCCGGCGAGGCGTCGCTCGGCAAGGAGGAAGGCCTCGCGGTCTCTCCCTGGTGGGAGGTCGCCGCCCCCAGCGGCGTCGGCAAGTGGCTGTTCTGGGGCGCCCTCGCCCTCGTGGTCGTCGCGCTGCTCTTCGTCATCGCCAGGCTGTTGCCCGAGGAGCCGGCTGGCGGTGCGTGGAAATAGAGCTATGCGCTACCTCTGCATGCTCCTCGGTCTCCTCACCGGCAAATGGAAGGTCCGCTGCACCGACTGCGCCCACCTCGACTCGGAGGGCAAGTGCTACGGTCACAAGATGCCCGCGGAGATTGTCGAGCGCGAGATCATGTGTGGGTTCTTCAGCAGGAGGGCGGCGTGAGTGATTCGTCTAAATTAAGATCTCTTCGTCGAGATGAAGCATATGGATATTCACCTTCAGTGATGGTCTTCCTTACAACCTTCAAGTGCTCGATTTCATGTGGAGATTGCTGCTTCAAATGCAGTCCTCAATCAGAAGGTGAATTCCCGCTTCCCAAACTTCTCCGGATCATCGAACGGGTCCCTGAGAGTTTCCCAACCATTAAGCTCGTTGTCTTTACCGGAGGGGAGTGCTTCCTGCGGGGCAAGGATTTGCTGACTGTCATTCGGGCGGCGACTGAGAAGGGATTGTTGACTCGATGCGTAACGAATGGGTATTGGGCGACGGACGATAATACGGCTTCCGAGTGGGCCAGGGAACTGAAGGCAGCAGGTCTTGGAGACATAAATTTCAGTACAGGGAATGAGCACCAGAAATATATCCCCTTCGAACGAGTCGCTATTGGCGCAAGACACTGTGCCGAAGAGGGGATAAACACACTCCTGGTTATCGAAGGGCATCCGGGTCCGGTGGAATTCACGGAGAAGCAGGCGCGTGCACATCCGCTTTTGACGGAATTCTTGCGCACGGAGAAAGGCAAAAACCTCGATTTGTTGACGGCTCCCTGGATTTCCACTAGGGATGGGCGGTCAGCGGCTCGAAAAGAGCCCAAATGTCATGGCTGTGAGCATGTGATGGAGACATTAGTGTTCACGCCCGATGAGCATCTTCTTTCCTGTTGTGGCCTGACGGTCTCTCACATCCCCGAGTTCGATATGGGCAGGATCGAGGATGCTTCTGATGTCGTCGAGAAGTACCGGGAGCAGTGTTCGGATTTCCTGCGCTTATGGCTGAGAGTCGAAGGCCCGATGGCGATTCTGGAATACGCCGTGCAAAAAGGAGCTGATTTCGCAAAGGCTGCGCCGCTGGTGCATCCCTGCGAGGCCTGCCGGGCCATCTTTAATGAGAAGAGTTTGAGGACAGTTCTTGAGGAGACTTATCGAGAGAAGATTCCCGAGGTGCTATTCCGTCTACAGTTGATGGAGCGCATGCGTTCAGGCGAAGCGCAGCGTCGTCGGAATTAAGCGGACCATACGGCAGAGGGGGATGCATATGACCAGCAGACTTAAGAAATTCCTTTCCACAGCGCTCGCTTTCTTTTTGGGCGCTGAATCATCCGGCGCGGTCGGCGCGGGGATGTCGTACCCGTCGGATGGGAGCGTCAGATCGGAGGTTCCAGACGTATCGAAGGTGATTGATTTGAAATCGGCCCAGGGTCGGGAGTTGTTCCGCTTGAAGATGGCGAGGACGAACGTCCCTTCGAAGATGTGGAATGACGCCCTGGCACTATCGATCCTCGCCGATGAGATATACAAGGACCCCCAGGTTGCGCGAGAGTTCTCAGAGGATCCGATGAAGTATCTGAAGAAGATCGGGTGCGAAGACGTTAAATTGCGCTTGGATGCCATGGAAGTGCGAATCGTCATGGCGCTGGGAGACGCCTCGGTGCGCAGCGCTCTTGAGACGCGCGATCCGAAGGCCTTTTTGACTGCTCTTGAGAGCCGTGGGTTATTCACCTATCCAGAGAAGTCCCATTTCCTGATAGCCTTCAAAGACGAACTCATGAAGGTCTCGGATTCCGATGAGCAGGTTACGGCGGCAGTGGCAGCCGCATATGTCATCGCTGCAGTGGCATCGCAGGCCGCCGTCGCTTACAACGTCGTTGCGGTGCTGAATGTGGCAGTGGAGACGAACGTCGCAGTGCATTCGAACGTGGCAACGGATTCTGAGGCGGGTTCAAGCAGCAGCTTGAACGCGAATCCAAGCGGGCCATACCCGGACAACAGCTCGATATCCTCAAGCAGCAGCAGTCCTATCGGCATGTCCTACAAGATGCGTAATGTGGATGCCTTCCAGATGGCTTCCTACATGGGCGGAGCGGAATTCGCCAAAGGAGTTTCGGAGGAGTTCGTGCGCGAATATTCCGCTCGAATCGTTTCTGGGATCGAGGGGCTGTCGCAATTCAAAGGGCAGACGGTACTGAAGAAAGAAGACTTGTCCACATTGGTCCAACGCGTACTGAAAGACACTTATCGAATGTGATATGAGAAGGGTTATGAACAGACCGATCAAGGGAATAATTATCTTCGCAGGGCTCTGCCTTACGGCAGGCTCATCCATTGGTGCGATGTCGCACCCTCTGCGGCAAATGGTGCCGAGCTACGACGGCTATGGCCTGGACATGGTCGTCGATCTTCCGACGGGCGTTGCACCCGCGCAGGTCGAGAAAGTCGTGGTCCTTCTGCACGGATCCGGGCCTCAGAGTATGGATGAGGACCTGGGGCCGGTGTCGACAGGGACGGCTAAGAATCGTTTTTTCGTAGATGTTTCGGATGCGCTTACGAAATCCGGCTTTGCCGTCCTTCGCTATAACAAGCGCTCTTTCCAGGTAGTCGACACTCTGCGAAAAGATCCGGCGTTTAAGAAAAGTCCTGTTATCCATGAGTTGTTGAGCGACCCCTTAGGGTGCTACATCAAAGATGCGATACATTTTGCGAAGTGGGCGAAGAAGAAGTATCCCAACGCGAAGATTTACTTGCTAGGACACAGTGAGGGCGGTTATATCGCGCTCCAGATTGCAGATCGCGAGAAGGACGTCTCCGGCGTGGGGTTGATTTCATTCTATGCGGTGTCGCAGGATGCGCTCCTTTTCGAACAGACCACGTATCGTCCGTTGTCAATATTCGACGGGCTTGATCGGGATCGTGATGGCGCTCTGAGTCCGGGAGAGTTGTCCGGTGAGGACATCATCTCGAAGAGCCTCAGCCGGCAATTGGCGCTGTTGGATATCGATGGGGACGGTGTAATGGAGAGCTCCGAGTTCATGGCGGGTAACTTTTCCAATCTGCTGGCCGATGATCCTCCGGGCGTAGATGCATTCCGACGCAAAGAAGCGGAATTACCAAAAACTGCGACGCTCCTGCGAAATTGCAAGACGAAGGTCGCGATCTTCCAGGGGGAATGGGACAATCAGGTTCCCTCCTATCAGGCGAAAGCTGCCGACATCGCGAACCGTACGCAATGGAAGAAGACGAACATCATGTTCCGGTATTTCCCGAAGCTCGGGCATGCGCTGGACGTCCGGTCCGATGAGCACGATCTCACCTTTGGGCATCCAGAACGCACGGCATTGCAGACGATGTCGGACGATTTGAAAAAGTTCTGGCGCTGAAGCAACGGAGTGTGTGGATGGATTCTCTAGATATATCCGGCCTCATCGCGCAGATCAAGAAAGAGATCCTCGACGCCGAGAAGAAGTCCGAAGGCGAGCGCAAGATCATGGCGCTCGACCAGCTCGAGCTCGAGATCAAGTTCGTCGTGACGAAAGGCGGCAGCGGGAAGGCGGGGCTCAAGTTCCTGGCCTGTCCTGTTTCGGCGGACGGCGAACTGAGCTATCAGAAGGAGGCGGTGCAGAGCATCAAGCTGACTTTTAAGGCGCTGGGCGTGCCTAAAGAGGGGAAGCGGAAGGGACCGAAGCTGAAGTTCAAGGGACTTTCGCCCGTCTTTCTGAAGCCGGTGATTATGAAGAAGCCATAGTAGGAGTTGGTTCAATTAGTTGAGGCATGGCACCGTAAGGATGGAGTAACCATGAGACACCTTGTCCTGATTTTGATTGCGTTGAGCCTATCGGGCTGCGTAGTCAGCCGCCCGCTTCTATACTCTGGTGCTTCCCTGGGGCCCGGCCAAGAGGAGGTGGTCGGAATCGCGACAGGGAAATCCAGCAACTTTGTTCTATTCGGGATTCTTATCGGGCAATCGGACCTATCCTTGAAAGCTGCTATCGAAGATGCGATTACAAACACGAAGGCGCATACATTGGTGAATGTATTCGTCGATCAGTCGTGTTGGGGTTTCCCGGCACCTTGGGCCGCAATTTGGGGAGGATGCGAAGTGCGCGTCACAGGTACCGCGATCCGATACACGAATTTGAAGGCCAATAGTTACTTTGAAGCAATCGGCCAAACATCATCTGTGAAGGTAATCGAGCAAGAAAAAGATTTAAAGGAGTTTGATTATAAGACGATGCGGGCGCTCGATAAGGATAACGCCATCATTTACTTTAAAAGGCTGCCTCCCTTCGAGAAGGAAAGGCTGAAGGAATACGTCATCAAGGCAAAGGGCCAGGCCTCGAATAATAGCTGGTCCTTTGCTGTGAACAGGGACCTCCCTGCGGATGAGCGCGAGTTCGTCGCCTGGTTCTGCAAGGAATTTACTTCGTATCAGCCGCGTGTGGATTGAGTCGCTGCGCCTTACGGAGCCAGGCACTTAACTAATCGAACTAATTCATGGCGTGGGGTCTGGAGCAGGGAGGTTTGCGCAGAGCGCAAACCTCCCTGCGGCGTCACCACCCCTCCCACCCACCACAGCGGTACGCGGCGGTTGCTTGAGGAACAGCTGTTACGGCTCCTGCCACTCGACACCGTGCAGGTTCCCGGTGGCTATCCAGGCCGACGGCTAGAGGCCTAAAATGGCCTAGGCTTAACGCCGCATTTATAGGTCCCTGAAGGCCCTCTCGACTCGCCCCGGTCCCCGGTACACTTAAGGTGTGATGCGCTCTGTGCTTGTTCTGGCGGCCTTCCTGGCTGCGCTTCCGGCGTGGGGGCAGCAGGTCTGGCCTCCTCCTCTTCCCAAACTAGACTTCAAGGGGGTCGCGGTCCAGCCGGTCGGCGAGGCGCTGGATGAGAAGGTTTTGGAGCCGGGGATCGAGCTCTTGGCGAAGCACGATGTCCTCGGGCTGGGCGCCGAAGCCGAGCGTGTCGAGGCCTGGCGCGCCGGCAGGAGCGGGCTCCGCATCGCCGGGGAGGCGGGAAGCCCGCGCCTCATCGATGACAAGGGCGCGGCCTTCCCGTTGAGTCCTGAGCTCGGGGTGGCCCTGCGGCGCATGAACGCGTATTTCGGGCTCACCGGGCCGACTTTGGCCCATCCCATCACCACCGAGGAGTTCCGCGCGGCCCTGCTGACGCCCGAGGCGGTCGTCTCGGTGCGCGGGGTCTTCGAGCGGACCTTGTCGGAGCGCATCGTGGTGAAGGGCAAGCCCTACATGCCCGAGCTGGGCGGGGAGCTGACCCTGGACGCGGGCCGCGTCGCCTTCCACTTCCACGACGACCTCGTGCGGCCGCTCTTGCGCGAGCTCGTCGCCCGCGGCGACGACCCCGCGGCGCTTCAGCGCCTCTTCGACGAAGAGCCCGCGAAGATGGCCCTGCTCGACCCGCAGGAGATCCTCAAGAAGCATCTTGTGAAGCGCCGGCAATGGGACGCCGAGGGGAAGCTCTCGCAGGAGAAGCGCGACCAGATCCTGCGCATGGTCGTGGACACCGTGGCCGAGCTCGCCGCCGGGCACTACTCCGGCGACGCGTCCACTCAACTCAAGGACATGCTCACCTCGGACTGGTCCGGCCGCTACGCGGGGACGTGGCACTGCCATCCGCCCGACGCGGCCGCGGAGGGCTTCGTCGGCGACTATCCGCCGAGCGAGGACGACTACGAGGCCACCGCCAAGACCGGCGAGGAGATCGTCTTCGTCTTCCTCCCCGACGGCTACGACGTCTATCAACTCTCGCTCGCGCCCGCCGGCAGCAACCCCTACGGCAACCGGCCCAAGCCGGTGGCGTCCTACCGGTCGGAGGGGTGGCGGGCGTACTTCCAGGCACTGTTCGAGAAAAACATTCGGGCCAAGTAGTCTTGGTTTAAGGCGTGGGGTCTGGAACTCGGAGGTATGCGCGGAGCGCATACCTCCGAGTGGCGTCTCGACCCACCCACCCACCGTGCAGGTACACGGCGGCTACTTAGGGTCATTCGGAGCCGCTGAAAGCGGTTTCGGATGATGTAGACTGGGCTTGGAATGAACGCGTTCTCGCTGCCTTCGCTCCTCCTCGCCTGCGCGGTCCTCGCGCAGGACGCGCCCCCGCCCAAGCCCGCCGACCCGATCCCGCCCGCCATCGCCGCCGCCGCTCAGCTGACGGCGCCGGAGGGCTGGGATGCGGAGGTCGGCCCCGAAGGGGAGAAGGACCCGTCGGTGACCTTCACGAAGGGCGGCGACCGCATCCGCGTGACTCTCTTCGGCGGGCCGGGGACGCGCTTTAAGACCTCCCAGGCGTTCCTCCGGAGCCCCGCGGCGACGACGATGGGGCGGCCGGCCCAGAAGGACGCCGTCGTGAAGGTCGCCGGCGCGCGCGCCTACGTCTACCGGCACGCCTACCCCGAACCCTCGGGCGACCCGCACCAGCGCTCCGAGAAGGCGCCGCGGATGGTCATGGAGGAGTTCTGCATCGTCCCCGCCGGGAAGGCCTTCTTCGTGCTGAGCTACGCCGAGGAAGGCGTCCCCGACCCCTCCGCCCCCAGCCGCCCCAGCTGGGAAGCCTTCCTGAAGTCCTTCAAGCTGAAAAAGTAGGGAACCTTTCCTCAACTCGTTGAAGTCACAGTTTGTGACTTCAAGTTGGGGTAGGGTTCGGATAGCCCGAGGTGGTCGCATTCTGCGACCATTTCATTAGGTCCCCGAGGCGTCGCCTCGGCCTCGAGCCCACGGTGCGGCGCAACCTTGATCCAGGGGTGCGGACACCACTAGTGGGCCCGACTTCCCTCTCCCATCTTCAGGCGTCGACACCCCCCAGCGGCGACGTAGCGGGATAGCGGGGGAGAGGGCCGCTGCGAGAGGATAACGCGGTAAGGAGTGCCCTCTCCCCCGGCCTTCGCTGGCGCCCCGGCCCCTCACCCTATCCCTCTCCCGCAAGCGGGAGAGGGATAAGAGATCGAGGACTGGCGAGGAGGAAGACGGCCGCGGAGGAATGCGCGTCGGGTGACGACGATGGGTCGGATCGCCCGGGTGTGCGCGCCGGGACGGGTAGAGGCAGCGCGCGCAGAGGGCGATGGGCCCCATCGGCGGCAGGACCCGACGCGCTATCTAGGCTTTCCGATTCGCGCGGCGAATCTTTGAGACGAGATTCGTCGTGGAGTAGCCGCGCTTGAGGGGGATGATGACGACGCGGCCGGCGTGCTTGCGGCCCGCGACTTGCGAGGGCTTGTAGTCGCCGCCTTTCACCAGGACTTCGGGTTTAAGTGCGGCCACGAGCTGTTCCGGCGTATCCTCGTCGAAAGCGACGACGCAACTGACGCAGGCCAGTGCCGCGATGAGCCGCGCGCGGTCTTCCAGCGCGTTGAGCGGCCGCTCCGGGCCCTTGTCCAGGCGCCGCGCCGAGGCGTCGGTGTTCACGCCGACGACGAGCCGGTCCCCGAGCGCCGCGGCCTTCTCGAGGTACTCGACGTGGCCCGCGTGGAGGAGGTCGTAGACGCCGTTGGTGAAGACGACCTTCGCGCGCTCCTTCTTCCACGCCTCGCGCTGGGCGAGGAGGTCCTTGAGCGAGCAGACCTTCCCGGCGGTCTCAATGGGCTTTCGGGGCATGGGCGAAGAGGGCGTCCTCGATGACGCCGCAGAGGGCCTGGATGACGGCGATGTGCGCGTCCTGGATGTGCGCGGTCTTCTCCGAGGGCACGCAGAGGCAGTAGTCGCAGAGGGGCTTCAGACGCCCGCCGCTGCGGCCGCTGAAGCCGAGCACGGTCATGCCGAGCTCGCGGGCCTTCTTCGCCCCGAGCAGGACGTTCATGGAGTTGCCGCTCGTGGAGATGGCGACGGCCACGTCGCCGCGCCGGCCGTGGGCTTCGACCTGGCGTTCGAAGACGTGCTCGAAGCCGAAGTCGTTGGAGATGGCGGTGAGGTCCGAGGTGTTGGTCGTCAGCGCGAGCGCGGGGAGCGGCGGGCGGTTGCGCTCGAAGCGCCCGACGAGCTCGTCGGCGAAGTTCTGGGCGTCGCAGGCCGAGCCGCCGTTGCCGAAGCTCAGGAGCTTGTGGCCTCGGCGGAAGGAGTCGATGAGGGCTTCGGCCATCCCCCCGATGAGGTGCGCCTGCTTCGCGGTGCCCTCGACGGCCTTCGCGCTCTCGGCGAGGTAGAGGCGGGCGGCGCGCTCAGCGAGTCTTACCGTTCGTTCCGACATGGTGGCCCTCCCTGGAGCAAGTAACGGAATCTATGGGGGCCTTGGAAGCCCCGAGACCGAGCTGAGTCCGAGAAGCGACGAGGGCGCAGTGCCTCTGTGCACTGTAACCGAGGAGCGACGAAGGAATCGGCCGGTATCGGGGCTTCCCTTTCAGGGCGGGGCCTTCTCCGGGTCGTCTGCGGCGTTGCTCGTCGCTCAGATAGTTCGAACTATCCTCGCTCCTCGCGCCTTGCATTCGACCCAGATTACGCCCCGCCAAGGCCCCCATAGATTCCGTTACTTGCTCCCAAGCAGGATGTCCGCGAAGCTCGTGTCGAAGACGCCGCTCTGGAAGCGCTTGTCCGCGAGCACGCGCAGGTGGAAGGGGATCGTCGTGTGGATGCCCCCGACCTCGAACTCGGAGAGCGCCCGCACGGAGCGCGCGAGGGCGGACTTCCGGTCGGGCGCCGAGGTGATGAGCTTGGCGATGAGCGAATCGTAGTAGCTCGGCACCGTGTAGCCCGCGTAGATGTGCGACTCGACGCGCACGCCCGGCCCTCCGGGGACGGTCCAGTTCGAGATGAGGCCCGGGCAGGGCGCGAAGCCGCGGGTGGAGTCCTCGGCGTTGATGCGGTGCTCGATCGCGTGGCAGCGGATCTCGGAGGCGCGCGCCTGGTCGAAGGAGAGCTTCTCGCCGGCGGCGAGGCGGATCTGCTCGACGACGAGGTCGATGCCGACCACGGTCTCGGTGACCGGGTGCTCGACCTGGAGGCGCGTGTTCACCTCCATGAAGTAGAAGTGTCCGTCGGCGCCGAGGAGGAACTCGACGGTGCCCACGTTCGAGTAGCCGCAGGCCTTGGCCAGGCGGATGGCGGCCTCCTGCATCTTGCGGCGGGTCTCCGGGGAGACCGCCGGGGAGGGAGACTCCTCGATGAGCTTCTGGTGCCGGCGCTGGACCGTGCAGTCGCGCTCGACGCAGGCGACGGCGCCGCCGTGCACGTCGGCGCAGAGCTGGATCTCGACGTGGCGCGGCTTCTCGACGAACTTCTCGAGGTAGAGGGTGCCGTCGCCGAAGTTGGCCTTGGCCTCGCTGCCGGCCTTCTCGATCTCGGTCTCGAGGGCGCCGGGCTCGCGCACGAAGCGCAGCCCCTTGCCGCCGCCGCCCGCCGCGGCCTTCACCATGACGGGGAAGCCGACGCGCGCGGCCGCCGCGGAGAGCTCCTTGAGGCCTCCGAAGGCGCCGGGGACGACGGGCACGCCGGCCTTCTCGGCGAGGCGCTTGGCCTCGATCTTGTTGCCCAGAGCGTGGATGGACTCCGGCGGCGGACCGATGAAGGTCAGGCCCCGGTCGCGGCAGGCCTTGGCGAAGGCGGCGTTCTCGGAGAGGAAGCCGTAGCCCGGGTGCACGGCCTGCGCTCCGGTCTGCTCGGCGGCGGCGAGGATGCGGTCGACGCGCAGGTAGCTCTCGCGCGAGGGGCCGGGGCCGATGCAGACGGCCTCGTCGGCGAGCGCGATGTGGCGCGATTCGCGGTCGGCTTCGGAGTAGACGGCCACGGTGCGCAGGCCGAGCTCCTTGCAGGCGCGGAAGACGCGCACGGCGATCTCGCCGCGGTTGGCTACGAGGACTTTACTGAACATGGAGTTCCACCTTGAGGGTCTGGTTCCAAAGGTCGACTTTGGCGTCGAGGATCTGCATCTGCGCGCTGCGCAGCGAGACGCGGTAGAGCGAGCCGCCCAGCCATTCCGAGGTCCAGGCGTCGGCGACGGCCTTGAGCGTGCTCTTCGAGCCGAAATGCCGCTTGATGTCGGCGGCGGTCTTCGCGCGCCACTCGAGGATCGTGGATTCGTCGTCGGAGGTCCGGCTGCGCTGGACCATGGCGACGGCGTCGTCGCCCGCGGCGCCGGAGAAGAGGGCGACGGCGCCCTTCGCGTAGGCGGCCTCGTCGCCGGCCGGGCAGGCGCCGGCGGCCTCCTGGTAGTCGGCGAGCGCGGCCTTCGCCTCGTTCTGCTCGGCGCGCACGTCGGCGCGCGCGAGGAGGATGCCGCAGCGCTCGGCCGGCTCGAGCCTGGGCAGGGCGAGGAGGATGCCGTACTCGCGCACGGCCTCCGCGGGCTTGCCGAGGAAGTTGCGCAGGAGGTCGGCGGTGAGCTCGTGGAGGCGGAAGAGGTCGCGCTCATCGAGGGCGGAGGGATAGCGCTTCGCGAGGTCGACGGCCGCGCGGCAGGCCTCGTAGGCCTCGGGCATCGCGCTGCGCGCGTAGGCGCTCTCGCAGAGGTAGGCCTTGGGGAGCGGGTCGCGGGGGTCGATGGCGGCCGCCTTGGACGCGAGCGTCCCGGCCCCGATCGCGTCGCCGGCGGCGAGCATCGCGTCGGCGCGCAGGAGCAGCGGCCACTCGAAGGCGCGGACCCAGTTGCCGTCCTCGCGGACGAAGGAGATGCGCTCGGTCGAGGCGACGGCGCCGGGCATGGCGGAGTCGTAGCGCACGAGCGCCCAGTCCTCTTCCATGACCTCGATCTGCGCCGGGCCCAGCGCGCCGCCCGCGGGCGGGACGCTGCGCTTGAACTCGTCGAGCGTGATCTCGGCGCGGCTCTTCGGGCTGAGCAGCTCGTAGGCGGCGTCGGGGTTGCCGGCGACGAGCGTCGTCACGAAGCGCGTCGCGACCCGCGAGAGCCGGTTGGCCGGGTTGTGCTTGAAGCGCCACCAGTAGCCGCCGTAGACGAGCAGGCCGGCGACGAGGAGGACGAGGCCGGCCACCGTCGAGAACGGCGAGGGCTTCGCGGTGACCGAGGTCTTCGAGTGCGCCGGCGCGGGCCGGGACGCGGGCTGGGGCGCGGGTTTCGGCGCCGGCTTCGCAGCCGCTTTCGCGGGCGCCGGCGGCGGGGATTTGGGCGCGGCGTGCTCCCGCTCGCGCTCCTCGGGCCGGCGGAAGCGGTCGGCGGGGTCCTTGTAGACCTTGGGCTCGGGCGGCGGGGCCTTCGGCGTCTCCTTGGGCTTCTCCGGCGCGGGGGTGTGCTTCTTGTCGATGGGCCGTGGCGCCGGAGTGCGGTTCTTGCCGAAAGGGGAGGGCGTACGGCCTTTGGGAGAGGGGGTGTGCCGGGCGTGAGGGGGCTCGGTCTTCGGCTTCTCAGGGGGCTTCGCGTTCTCTTTCGGGCGCTCGGGAGCCTTCGGCTCCTCTCGGGGCTTCTCGGGAGCGGGGGGCTTGGTGAGCGCCTCGCGCAGGGACTTGGGCCTGGGCGGCTCCTCCTTCGGGGGCTCGGCCTTCGGCGGCTCCTTGGGAGGCTCGGCCTTGTGCAGGTCGGAGATGCGCATGATGCCGGTCTTGGGCATCTCGAACTCGGCGATGCGGCGCCGGCGCTCCTCGTCGCGCGCCTTGCGCTCCGCCTCCGCGTCCTCGGCGGAGCCCCGCAGCGACATGCCGTCGACGCGCGGGAGCGCGCCGCTGACGCCGCCCGGGGTCCGGGGTTCCGCATTCTTCTCGGCCGGCGCAGGGGGTTCGGCCTTGGGGGCTTCCTTCGGCGCCTCGGCGGGGAGCTCGATCTTCGGGAGCTCCACCGGCGCCGGGGCCTTCACCTCGGGGGCCGGCTTCGGCGGCTCGGCCTCGGGAACGCCCCGGTGTTCCGGCGCCGGGGACTGCACCTTCTCGAAGCGCTCGACGGAGAGCTCCTGCACCGGGCCGTGCGCGGCGGAGGGGCGGGCCGGCCCGGCGTCGGCGCCGAGCGGCTTGCCGCAGCTGTCGCAGAAGATCTTGGCCGGGGAGTTCTGCCCTCCGCAGCCGCCGCAGACGCGCACGACGCGCGCGCCGCAGGACGCGCACTTGGGCGCGCCCGGCTCGGCGGGCTTGGAGCACTTCGAACACTTCAGTTCGGAGGGCATGGACGGTTCTCGGCGCTGTCTCCCTAGGGCTCGATGAAGAAGAGCGCCTGGCCGTACTGGACGGGCTTTCCGTCCTCGACCTGCGGGGAGACGAGCTTTCCGGCGCAGGGGGCCTTCACGGGTTCGGCCTTGCCGAGCGCCTCGACCTGGCCGAGACTCTCGCCTTCGGCGACCGCGCGGCCTTCCAGCACGGCGCCGGCCTTCCCGAGCGCGCCGGCGCGATAGAGACCGACGCCCGGCGAGCGCACGGGGACGAGCGAGCAGGAGGGCAGCGGCGGCGGGTTGAGGGCCGCGCCTTCGAGGCGGAAGCCGAGACCGTCGCCGTCGCGGCGGAACTCCACCTCGGCGAGGTCGGTGCCCCGCGCCCAGCGCAGTACGTCTTCGAGCAGTTTCATCTCAAGCCTCCTTGCGTTGCGTCGGGCGGCGGCGCTTCTTCGCGGCGGTCTTGCGGTGGCGCAGCAGGTTCTGGGGGTGCTGGGGCAGCAGGCCGGAGTCGAGCGGGTCGAAGGCCCCGGGCAGCATCGCGAAGACGCGGGTCTTCTTCACGGAGTCCCGGCCCTGGTTGGGGTCGAGGTCCACGAGCAGGAGGTCGGTCTCCTTGCCGCTGAACTCGACCATGACCTGGCGGCAGGCGCCGCAGGGGCGGGCCGAGCGGCCGGCCACGCAGACGGCCTTGAGCACCTTCTCGCCGCGCACGACGGCGTTGAAGATGGCGACGCGCTCGGCGCAGATGCTCAGGCCGTAGGACGCGTTCTCGACGTTCGCGCCGCAGAAGATGCGGCCCGACTCGGTGAGCACCGCGGCCCCGACCGGGTAGTGCGAGTACGGGGCGTAGGCCCGCTTGCGCGCGAGCTTGGCGGCCTCGACGAGCCGCCGGTACACCTTCGTGAGGGGTTTGGCCATGGTCTACCTCCGGATGCGCTTCCCGATGATGAGGGCGAGCTGTTCCGCGGTCTCCTTCGGCATCGCCGCGGGGTCCGTCATGATCGCGTGCTCCAGCGCGCGGCTGCAGGCGCAGGCGCCCGAGGGGAGCTTCGCGAGCTCCGGCAGGGCGCGCGAGAGCAGGCGCTGGGCGTTCTCCGAGTTGGCCTTCATGACCGCCATGACCTTCTCGACGCCGACCTCTTCGCCGGCCTTCCAGCAGTCGTAGTCGGTGACCATGGCGACGAGGGCATAGCAGAGCTCGGCCTCGCGGGCGAGCTTCGCCTCGGGGACGACCGTCATCCCGATGAGGTCGCAGCCGAGCTTGCGGTTGACCTCGGACTCGGCGCGCGTGGAGAAGGCCGGGCCCTCCATGCAGGCGAGCGTCCCCTTCGGGTGGACGGGGATGTCCAGGGCCTTCGCGGCGGCGCTCAGGACCTTCGCGACCCCGCCGCAGAAGGGGTCGGCGAAGGCCACGTGGCCGACGACGCCGTGCCCGAAGAAGGTCGAGCGGCGCAGGGTCGTCTTGTCGACGATCTGGTCGGGGACGACGAAGTGTCCGGGCGCGAGCTCCTCGCGCAGGGAGCCCACCGCGCCGAAGGCGACGACGGTCTCGACGCCGAGCGACTTGAGCGCCCAGATGTTCGCCCGGCCGTTGATCTCGGAGGGAAGGATCGTGTGGCCGCGGCCGTGGCGGGGGAGGAAGGCGCAGCGCACGCCCGCGACGGTCCCCAGCATGAGGGCGTCCGAGGGCGGCCCGAAGGGGGTGTCGACGCGGAGCTCCTCGGTCTCGGAGATGCCCTTCATGTGGTAGAGGCCGGAGCCGCCGATAATGCCGATGCGAACCTTTGTCTTTGCCATCATTTCCCCTTTTACGGCGTGTAGCCGCCTTCCGGCAGGAGCTCGCGGAGGACCTTCTCGAGCTCCTTGGGGTCGAGCGGCTTCTTCATGAAGCGCATGTTCTTCCCTTCCTTCACGCCCAGCGCGCGCTTGTCCGCGGTCCCGCTCATGAGGATGATGGGGATCTTCGCGGTGCGCGGGTTCTCGCGCAGGCGCTCGAGCGCCGAGGTGCCGTAGAGGTTGCCCATCACCACGTCCATGAGGATGAGGTGCGGGACCTCCTTGTCGGCGACCGCGAACGCCTGCGCCCCGTCCTCGGCCTCGAGGACCCGGTGGTGCCAGGATTCCAGCAGGGCCTTGAGCGACGAGCGGACGCCCTCGTCGTCGTCGACGAGGAGGATCTGCGCGATCAACGCGCGGCTCCGGCGACTCCCTGCTTGTCGGTCGGGACCGGGAAGCGGGCGGTCAGGGCGCGCACCTTGCGGCGCACCTCGGCGAGCCCGGAATCCTCGGCGCGCCGGCTGAGCGCCTCGTCGATGAGGTCGGCGATCGCATCCATCTCGCCCTCGCCCATCCCGCGCGTCGTCACCGCGGGGGTGCCGATGCGCACGCCGCTGGCGATGAAGGGCTTCTGGGGGTCGTAGGGGATGGCGTTCTTGTTGACCGTGATGCCGGCCTTGTCGAGCGCGATCTCCGCGTCCTTGCCCGTGCAGTTCTTCGGGCGCAGGTCCACCGAGAAGAGGTGGCAGTCCGTGCCGCCCGAGACGATGCGCAGGCCGCGGTCCTGCAGGCCCTTGGCCAGGCGCCGGGCGTTGGCGACGACCTGGCGCTGGTACGCCTTGAACTCGGGCTTGAGCGCCTCGCCGAAGCAGGCGGCCTTGGCGGCGATGACGTGCATGAGCGGGCCGCCCTGGATGCCGGGGAACATCGTGCGGTCGAGCGCCTTGGCGTGCGGCTCGCGGCAGAGGACCATGCCGCCGCGCGGACCGCGCAGGGTCTTGTGGGTCGTCGTGGTGACGAAGTCGGCGTGCGGCACCGGCGAGGGGTAGACGCCGGCGGCGATGAGCCCCGCGTAGTGGGCGATGTCGGTGACGAAGTAGGCCCCGACGGAGTCGGCCATGTTCTTGAGGCGCTCCCAGTCGAAGACGCGCGAGTAGTTGGAGGCGCCGGCGAGGATCATCTTCGGCTTGTGCTGGGCGACGAGGTTCTCGGCTTCCTCGTAGTCGAGGAGCTCGTCGTCCTTGCGCACGTTCATCGAGACGATCTTGAAGTAGAGGCCGGAGAAGTTCAGCGGGTGGCCGTGCGAGAGGTGCCCGCCGTGGGCGAGGTTGAGGCCCATGACGGTGTCGCCGGGCTTGAGCACCGAGAGGTAGACGCCGATGTTCGCCGTCGTGCCCGAGTGGGGCTGGACGTTGGCGTGCTCGGCGGCGAAGAGCTTCTTGGCGCGCTCGATGGCGATGGACTCGACGACGTCCACGTGCTCGCAGCCGCCGTAGTAGCGCTTGCCCGGATAGCCCTCGGCGTACTTGTTGGTGAGGACCGAGCCCTGCGCCTCGAGGACGGAGGGCGAGACGTAGTTCTCGGAGGCGATGAGCTCGAGGTTCTCCGCCTGGCGGCGCTCCTCGGCGGAGATCGCCTTGTAGAGGTCAGGGTCTTGCTTGCTCAGGTTTTCCATGGGATTCCTTCTCCAATACGGCCAATATGCCGGCCTCGATCTCGTCGCGGGTGCGGCGGTACTGGTCGTCGCTCCCGCCGATGGGGTCGGCGACGTCGCGCGCGCCGAGACCGGCGCGGTCCAGAAAGAGGTGGGTCTTCGTCTGGTGCTCGGGGAAGCGGTCCGCGAGGACCTCGCGGTGCGCCTGCGCCATGACGAGCACGAGGTCGGCCCAGGCCATGAGGTCCCGCGTCACGAGCTGGGGCACGTGGTCGATCTTCAGGATGCCCTTCTCGGTGAGGGCCACCCGGGCCCCGCTCGAGAGGCCGAAGTGCCGCTCCGCGGCCGTGCCGGCCGAGCGGGCGGTCCAGCCCTGCAGGTCGCGCAGACGGGCATGGTGGTTGAAGAGGTATTCCGCCATCGGGCTGCGGCAGCTGTTGCCGGTGCAGACGAAAAGGACTTTCATGCGCTCCTCAAGATGTCGGCGGACGGGATCGCGCCCTCGCGCAGCACGCGCGGCGAGCCGGTCGCGTCCACCACCGTGGACTCCAGGCCCCCGGTGCGGCCTCCGTCCAGGATGAAATCGGCCCGACCGTCGAACTCCGCGGCGGCCTGCGCCCCGTCCGCGATGGCCGGCCGTCCCGAGCGGTTCGCGCTCGTGCTCGCCCAGGGCACGCCCGAGGCCTCGATGAGCTCGCGCAGCAGGGGGTGGCCCGGCACCCGGAACGCGACCGTCGGCTGCTCCGAGGTGGTGAGCCGGCGCCCCTCGAGGGTGGGGCGCAGGACCAGCGTCAGGGCCCCGGGCCAGAACCGCCGGGCCAGGGCCTCCGCCGCCGGCGTCCACTCGGCCCAGCGGCGGGCCTCGTCGGTGGAATGTATCAAAACCGGCAGGGGCTTCATAGCGTCGCGCCCCTTGGCGTCGTAGATGCGCCGCACGGCGGCGCGGATGAGTCCGGTGGTGCCGAGCCCGTAGACCGTGTCCGTCGGGAAGACGAACAGGCGTCCCTGCTGGAGGGCGCCCGCGAGCTCGCGCAGGAGCTCCGGCTCGGGGGCCGTCGCCAGGGGGACGATCCTAGTCTTCATCGGACTCCTTCGCCGGCGCGTCGGGCGAGGCGCCGGGATGGAAGAGCACGACGTACTCGCCGGGCGCTCCGCCGCGGGCCTCGAGCGCCGCGCGCACCTCCCGGACGGTCCCGCGCAGGTACTCCTCGTGGACCTTGCTGAGCTCGCGCGCGCAGACCGCCTGGGCGTCGGGGCCGAGCGCCTCCTCGGCCTGGCGCAGGAGGTCGAGCACGCGGAATGGGGATTCGTAGACGACGAGGGTGCGCCCGAGCTTCGCCGCCTCGGCCAGCGCGCGGCGGCGCCGGCCCGCCGAGCGGGGCAGAAAGCCCAGGAAGACGAAGGAGTCTCCGGGCAGGCCCGAGCCGCTCACCGCGCAGGCCACGGCGCTGGGGCCGGGCAGCGCGGTGACGGGGATCCCGGCCGCGCGGGCGCGGGCGACGGCGCGCGAGCCCGGGTCGGAGAGCACGGGGGTGCCGGAGTCGGAGACCAGGGCGAGGTCGTCGCCGGCCGCGAGGCGCTCGAGGAGCGCCGAGACGCTGCGCTCGTCGTGCTCGTTGTAGCGCACCAGGGGCTTCGCGATGCCGTGGCGCTCGAGGAGGATGCGCGTGCGGCGCGTGTCCTCGCAGTAGACGGCCTTCACGGCGCCGAGGGTCGTGAGCGTCCTCAGGGTGACGTCCTCGAGGTTGCCGATGGGGGTGGGCACGATGTAGAGCATCAATCCTTCGGGGCTTCGGCGGCCTTCGCCGCGGCGGCGGCCTGCTCTTCCTCGTGCGTGCGGGCCTCGAGGCGGGTGAAGGCGGCGACGACCTGAGGGTCGAACTGGGTGCCCGCGCACTTCTGGAGCTCGGCGAGCGCCGTCTCGCGGGGCAGGCGTTTGCGGTAGGGGCGGTCGGCGTTCATCGCCTCCCAGGCGTTGATGACGGCCACGATGCGCGAGCCGAGCGGGATCTCCTCGCCCTTGAGACCCTCGGGGTAGCCGCGGCCGTTGTACCACTCCTGGTGGTAGAGCACCATCTGCGCGACGGGGCCGAGGAACTTGACCGGCGCGAGCATGCGGTAGCCGATGGTCGTGTGCTTCTTGATCTGCTCGAACTCCTCGGGGGTGAGCTTGCCGGGCTTCGAGAGGATGGCCTGGTCGATGCCGATCTTGCCGACGCCCTGCAGCATCGTGGCGAACTCGACGTAGCGCTCCATCTGCTCGGGCAGGCCGAGCTCGCGGGCGAGCTCCCGGGCCCAGGTCCGGGAACGCTCGACGCGGTCCTGCGCGTACTGGTCGCGGGCGTCGACGGCGCGGGCGAGGGTCTGCACCATCTCGAGGTAGAAGGACTGGAGGCTGTCGTAGCGCTGCTGGTGGTGGAGCACCGCGGCCGCCTCGCCGGCGAGCAGCGCGAGCGCGCGCAGAGTCGAGTCGTCGGCGCCGAGCCGGGCGGCGGTGTCGTGGATGTTGAGCACGCCGATGGCCTTGCCCTTGAGCATGAGCGGCACCGAGAGGATGGGCTCGGGCGGAGCGCCCTCGGGGCCGATGAGGAAGCGCGGGTCCTTGCGCGGCTCAGGCAGGAAGATGGGGCGGCCGGAGGCGATGGCGCGGCCGGCGAGGCCCTCGCCGGGCTTCAGGCGCAGGGCGTTGGTGGAGCGGGGGAGGTTCTTCGCCGCCGCGATGGAGAGGGTGCCGTTCTCCTCGTCGAGGAGCATCACCGTGCCCCGCGTCGAGCCGGCGAGCGCGCAGGCCTTCTCGAGGAAGAGCCCGCAGAACTCCTCGTGGGAGACGTCGCCGGTGCGCGAGACGCCGTACTCGTGGAGGGCCAGCAGCATCGTCAGGAGCTGGTCGAAGCGCTCGATGGGGATGCGCGCTCCCGCCGAGGGGACGGGTCCGGCGCGGGTCACGCGCAGGCGGTAGACCTCCGAGAGCGCCCACCACAGCGCGGCCAGCAGGACGGCGCAGAGGAAGCCGAGAAGGGCCGTGGCCATGAGCAGGTAGGGAGTTTAGCAATATTCGCGCGTGGTTACGTACGCGCGCGTATATTAAGCGGCTTAGAGGGGATTCCCGCTCTGCTTGCTTCCCCTGGACTCCCCGCTGGGGATCGCCGGCAGGGAGGGGGAGAGCTCGGAGGCGGGGGGGTCGGTCTGGGAGGGAAGGTAGCCGGCGCCGCGCATGCGCTCGAGGATGACCTGGCGGCGCTGGAGGAGCTTGGGGCCGGCCGGCCGGGCGGGGTTCAGGCGCCGGGGGCTCGGGAGCGCGGCCGCGAGGGCCGCCGCTTCGTCGGGGCCGAGCGCCCCGGGCTCCTTCCCGTAGTAGGCGCGGCTGGCCTCGGCCGCCCCGTAGATCCCGGGGCCCCACTCGGCCACGTTCAGGTAGAGCTCGAGGATGCGCCGCTTGGAGAGGTGGTCCTCCAGGCGCCGGGCGATGAGGAACTCCTTGACCTTGCGCAGGGGGTTCTTCGAGGGCGAGAGGTAGAGGTTGCGCGCCAGCTGCTGGGTGATCGTCGAGGCTCCCCGGGCGAAGCGGCCCTTCTCCCAGTTGTAGCGGGCGGCCTCGCGCACGGAGTCCCAGTCCACGCCCTTGTGCTGGTAGAACATGTCGTCCTCCGAGATGAGGACGGCGTGCACGAGGTCCGGCGACATCGCCGAGATCGGCGTCCAGCTCCAGCGCAGGGCGGGGCGGCGGCCCTTGGAGCGCTCGCGCTCTTTGTAGCGCTCCATGAAGGCGGTGGTCTTCGGGTTCTCCCGGCGCAGGTATTCGACCTCGGGCAAAGACGAGAGGTAGAAGGCGGAGACGACGGCGAGGACGGCGAACGCGAGGACGAAGGGCTTCGAGAGCGGCTCGCGTCGGCGCCGGGTCACTTCCCCTCGGCGTCCAGCTCGCGCCGGGCGGCGGCGCGGTTCTCACCGTCGGGGTCCTTCTCGGCCGCCTCGCGCAGGAGCTCGAGGTAGCGTCCGCGCGGGAGCATGCCTTTGAGCTGGAGGCGGGCGCCGGCCCGGCCCTCGGGGGCGGGGTTGCTCCGCGCGTGCTCCTCCAGGAGGGGGATCGCGAGCGGGCTGCCGGAGGCGAAGAGGGCGGATTCGAGCAGGAGGCGGGTGCGCTCGTCCTTGTCCTTGAGCGCCGCCTCCCGCTTCTCGAGCAGGGTCTTCGCCTCGGCTTCCCCGGCGGCGAGCCCGAGCTTCACGGCCGCGCGGTGGCGGGTCTGCGGGTCGGCGCGCTTGTCCAAGGCCAGGGCGAGGAGCTTCGGCCAGGTGGGGCGCAGCTGCTCCGGGGCGACGTCGGCGCCCCAGGCGGCCTGGGCGGCTTCCTGGTCCTCGGCCTTCTTCGACTTCGACCAGGCGACGATGCGGTCGAAGGCCTCTTCCCAGAACAGCGCCGCCACGATGGAGGCCACGGCGGGGGCCTCGGCGGTCTTCTTGAGCAGGAGCGGCAGAGCGTCCTTCCGTTCCCAGACGGCCAGGGCGCCCAGGGCCTCGAAGCGGGTCCGCCACTCCGCGTTCTGCGCGGGGTCCATCAGCATGGAGGGGCGGCGCTGGGGGAAGCGGCCCTCGGCGAGCTTGCGCACGGCCGGCAGGGCCGGGGCGTAGCGAAGGCGGCGCAAGCCGGCCAGGCCGAAGATCCTCAGGAGGGGGTCCTCGTCATCGAGCAGCGCGGCGAAGTAGGGGCCGAACCCCTGGGCCGCGGGGGAGAGCCGCTCGAGGCAGGCGTCGGCGGCGGAGCGGGCGGCGGCGTCCCGGGCGTGGAGGTCGAGGAGGCGGCGCATGTCCTCCCCGGTCCGGGGCTCCGTGAGGGAGAGCCGGTGCAGGACCCGCAGCTTGCTGTCGGCGTCCCCGGCGGAGAAGTAGAGTGTGGCCAAATCGGCCACAGACTTGGAGGAGAGGTCGAGCTCCTCCTGCTCCGCCTCGGACGGGGGGGCGTCCTCCCGTCCGGTGATGACGATCTCGGTCCCCTTCTGGACGGCCTGGAGGTTCTCGGTGACGGCCCAGGCCGGGGCCGCCGCGAGGGCGAAGGCGAGCAGGGAAGCGGGGTTCATCGCAGGGCCTCCAACAGGGCCTGGAGCTGGCAGTCCCGGTAGCCGTAAGCGTGGAGCACCGTGGTTTCCGGTCCGAGGAGGTCCTTGTCCCAGGGGTTGCGCAGGAGCACCGCCACGAGCTTGCGGCCGGCCGCCTTGCGCAGGGCTTTGAGAGTCCTCATCTGGCCGGGGAAGCGCATGGCCTCGAAGCAGAAGAAGAGCACGACCTCGGCCTTCCGCGCGGCGCGGAGCGCGGGCTCGACGCTCTTCTCCGAGGTCACCGGGGCCAGCGTCAAAGAGGGCTTCTCCGGCCAGGCCCCCAGGCGCCGGCGCATGCGGGCGATGGCCGCTTCCGGCCCGCCCTCGAAGGTGAAGCGGTCGCGGACCTCGCGCAGGTCGGGGAAGACGGCGGCCATGCGGGTCCCGGGGAGCAGCGGCAGGGGGACTTCGCCCTTGCGCGCGAGCTCGAGCGCCTTGCGGGAGACTTCGAGCGCGGTCTTCTCGTCGGGCGCAGGGAGGGGGCCGGGGCGCGGGGAGGCCTTTCGCCGCAGGGCCTCGACGCGGCGCAGCGAGGCGTTCCACTGCGAGCGCGGGATGCGGCCCTCCGCGAGCTCGGCGCGGAGGGTCTCGGCGACCTCGAGCTGGGCCGGGGGCAGGTGCGCGACGATGAGGAGGTCGTGACCGGCGATGAAGGCTTCGACCGCCGACTCCGGGATGCCGCGGCTCTCGGTCACGGCCCCCATGCAGAGGTCGTCGGAGATGATGACCCCCTTGAAGCCGATGCGCCGGCGCAGGAGGCCGGTGATGATGGGCTTCGAGAAGGTGGCCGGGGTGCGGCTCGCGTCGAGGGAGGGGAAGACGGCGTGGGAGCTCATGATGGAGGCGACGCCGGCGCGGGAAGCGGCGGCGAAGCGGCCCACATGGCGGCGCAGGAGCTCGGCGCGGGGCAGCGAGACCGTCGGAAGGGTGAGGTGCGCGTCCTGGCGGGCCGCACCCTTGCCGGGGAAGTGCTTGGCGCAGGCGGCGACTCTGTGGACTTGTTGTCCACGGACGAAGGCCCGACCCATCGTATCGACGACCTCCGGGTCCCGCCCGAAGGAGCGGATGTGGATGCCGGGGTTGTATTTCTCCCCCAGCACATCGAGCACCGGAGCGAGGTTGAGACCGATGCCGAGGGCCCCCAGCTCCCGGCCCATGCTCGAGCCCACGCGGCGGGCGAGCGCGGTCTCCCCGGCTTTGCCGAGCGCGGCGTTGCCGGGGAAGGCGGTGAGGCCGTCCTGGAAGCGCAGGACCCAGCCGCCCTCGTGGTCGATGGCGAAGAGGAGGGGGCGGCCGAGCTTGTCCTGAAGCTCGGCGCAAAGGCGGCGGACCTGGGCCGGGCTCTCGATGTTGCGGGCGAGCAGGAGCACGGAGACGGCGCCGGTCTCGCGCAGCTGGGAGACGGCGGCGCGGTCGGCGCGCGGGCCTTCGAGTCCGATCATCAGCGGGGTGCGTTCGTTCATTCGTGCGTCTCCCGGCTACCTGGAGAGCAGGTAGAGCTCGTAGGAGGAGTTGTAGATGGTGAGGACGGAGTCCTGCACCGAGACGACCGACGAGAGCAGGTCCTCCGCCCCGTAGCGGAAGAAGTCGTCGGCGAACCAGGTCTCCTTGCGGACGGTCCCGGCCACGTCGACGGAGTCGAGGTAGAGGGTGTTGAGCTTGAGCTGGACGTTCTGGATCTGGGCGATGAGCAGCGTCGCCATCTCGGTGAGCTTGGGGTCGGGCAGGGCCTGCGTCGAGGCCAGGCGCGTGCGCGCGGTCAGGAAATAGAGGTTGTTGCGGATCTGCTCGGCGCCGCGCGAGAGGGTGGCGAAGTTGTTCTGGATGACGGCGAGGCTGGGGCCGGGGTCCTGCTGAGCGAAGGCGAACTTGAGGTTCTCGCTCTGGGCCTTCGTGTAGGACTGGATCTGCTCGATGTTGACCGCCTGCTGGGCGACCTGGTGGGCGAGGGCCTTCACGACGTCGAGGGTCGCGGGGTCGGCGGAGACGCGGGCGGCGCGGTCGCGGGCCTGGAGCAGGCCGTCCCAGTAGTAGCGTTCCTGCCAGAGCCGGGCCTCGGCGAAGGAGTTCGCCGAAGCGGGGGCCGCGCAGAACGCCAGCAGCGCCAGGAGCCAAGCCGCTCTCATCGCCCATAGTCTAGCAAAGATGGCCAGCAGGGAAGCCCGCAGGGATTCCCTGATGAGCGCCGCAGGTTATCGTTCGCGCCCGTATGTAAACACCCCTGGATAGGACGCAAAGACGCAGCGGACGGCCCGTCGGGCTCAGGGCGCCGGGCGGAGGGACGGCTACCCTATCCTTGATGACCGGGATACGAGGACTGAAGAGGCGGCTTTCTTCCGCGGCGGCGGCGCTGGCGCTCGCGCTCGCCGCCGGGCGGGCCTTCGCCGGGCCCGTCGCGGTGCGCGTCGAGGTCCCCGCCGCGGGGACGAACCTCCCCGTCGCCGTCCTCCCCGTCGGCGTCCAGGGGCTCGGAGAGAGTCTCCTCTCCGGCCCGATGCTCGTCGCGCCCGGACCCACGCTGCTGCTCCCCGCGCCCGTCGTCCAGGCCCCGACGCCGTCGGCGAAGCTGATCCCCGCCTTCGCAGTGAAGGACGCCGCGCCTTCCGCCGAGGTCTCCGCGGCGCAGGTCGCGGCGGGGGCTGTTCCCGATGTCCCCGCGGGCGTCGTCCAGGAGGCCGCTCCGGCCTCCGTTGTCGCGCCCCCCTCCTCGCTTTCCGGCCAAGAGGCGTCCTCGCCGGAAGGCGAAAACGGGCGCAAGGGCGGGAAGCTCCGCCGCCTGCTCGGCTCGCTCGCGAAGAAGCTCCGGAGCGGGACCCTATTCGAGGATGACGCGCGCGCCGCGGCGCTGGGCTACAAGCAGGAGCTGGCGAACCTGGACCCCGACGCGGCCGAGCGCTGCGTGCGGGACCCGCGGATGCGGCGCCTGCTGTCTTCGGATCCCGGCGCGGCGGCCGCGACGCTCGCCAAGGCCTACGCGCTCAGCGACCTGGCGGAGCTCGTCGACGAGATGAGCAAGCCCGGGCGCCTGCACGAGGCGCTCGGCCTGCGTCTGCAGAGGGAAGGGTCGCTCGAAGGGCTGGGACTCGACGACGAAGCCTCCCTGCTCGCCTGGGTCCGGCGCTACCGGCCGCAGCGCGAGCGGCGGGTCCGCGCCGCCGTCCTCGCCTGGGACACCCTGAGCCCCGAGCAGCAGGAGAGTCTGGGCCCCGGCGAGGAATCGTGGGCGCTGCGGCAGCTCAAGGACCGCGACCTCTTCCGGTGGTCCGAGCGGGAGTCCGAGCGCCTGCAGTCGACGCCGGTCCCGGAGGACGCGCACGGCTGGAGAGTCTTCATGCATGCGTTCAAGGAGGCCTTCCGCGGGCTCGCCCCTCAGAAGCGCTGGATCCTCTGGGAGCATATGAATCGGTCGCGGCCGGTGGTCCTCGCCCGCGTGGAGCTCCGGCGCCTCCTCTCGCGCGGGGAGGACGCGCGGGCCCGGGAAGCGCTGGAGGGGCTCGACCGCCTCGGCTGGGAGACCCCTGCGGTGCAGCTCGAGTACCTTCAGGCCCTGAGCGACGCGGGGAAGAGCCCCGCCTTCAGCCGCAGACTCGTCAAGGCCATCGAACGGGAGCGGCCTTCCCGCGAGGGCGAAGGATTCGGTGGACGGGAGGAACTGCCGTTCGGGGTCCTGAAAGCTCTCGACAAGGAGCTGCAGGGTACGCGTCACGGGCGCGTGCGCTCGCCGCTCGGGGGCGTGCGGCTCGCCGAGCTCGACGGCGCGCTCGCCGATTACAGCGAGGCGACCGGCCTCATCCGCTTCGACCGGAAGTCCGTCGAATCCTGGCTGCGCGTGCACGGCTTCGACGCGCGGGCGCTCGACGAGAACCCCGGCGTCCAGCGGGCGCTGGCGCGCTGGCTGGCCTCGAGCTTCGTTCATGAGGGGACGCATCACGAGCAGGTGCGGCGGACCGACGCACGCGCGCTCGTCCGCCTGTACTCTCAGGAGGAGGAGATCGAGGCCATGGCGACCGAGTCCCTTTTCGCTCTCGAGAAAGCGGAGGGGAAGGGCTATCCGGAGGAAGCGATGGAGCTCAGCGAGCCCCTGGTGCGGATGCTGAGGGCGGGGTTCGGGGAGCTGGTCTCCCAGGTCCGCATGGCCTACTCCGGGGTCCCCTCGCTGCGCTCGGTGCTTGCCGTCCGGCTGGCCCACGTCGCCCGGCTCTCGGCGCAGATCGAGTGGGAGCTCGCCGGGCGCGGGGTCTTCGCGGCGCTCAAGCGCGCGCTCATGCGCTTCCTCCTGGGCTTCCAGTTCATCGTCGTGGACCAGGACTTCAAGATCGATTGGATCTGCGCGTTCTCCCCGGACTACAAGCCGCTGCGGACGAACGCGCTCATGCGGGACTACACCGTGGACTGGGCGCTCGAGACCATCCGCATGGAGGAGGAGAGCCGCGCGCGCATCCTCGAGGGGGTGCGGCGCCTGCCTTGACGGACGCCGCGCGCGGGTCTATCATTCCTCCATGACGGAGGTTTTCCGATGAAGCCCATGCCCCGCGCCCTTCTGATCGTCTCCCTCGCTCTCCTCGCCGGCTGCGCCGAGCTCAAGCTCGCCGGCTCCGGGACCCCGGCCGCCGACGTCTGCATCCTCGAGGGAGCCGGACGCAACCCCCTGCAGGCGGTCGACGGCGCGCCGCCCAAGGCGCGCGGAGGACTCCTCGCCGAGGAAGGGCTCGCCGAGCTCGCGCCCGGCCGCCATACGACGCTCTGGACCGCGCACGAGGCCGTGAGCATCTCCTTCGTCTGCTCGGCCGGGCACCGCTACCGTCTGAAGGCCGGCGAGGTCGAGGACGCCCGCTACGGCAGCCGCAAGGTGTTCATGATCGAGGACGTCGAGACCAAGGAGGTCCTCGCCGCCCAGAGGTAAGAGGGCCCCGGCTCGCCGCCCCGATCGTCCGGGGCTTCGGTCACGGAGTCCGGGTAAGTTTGATATTCTATCCCCGTGAAGAAGACCAACGCCCCCCATCTCGCCCTCACCCGCAAGTACCGGCCCCAGCACTTCGAGGACCTCGTCGGCCAGGAGACGGTCTCGACGACGCTCAAGAACGCCGTCGGCTCCGGCCAGGTCGCGCACGCCTTCCTGTTCTTCGGCCCCAAGGGCTGCGGCAAGACGACGACCGCGCGCATCCTCGCCAAGGCGCTGAACTGCCGCGCGGGCGCGGCCCCGACGCCCAAGCCCTGCGGCGAGTGCCCCGCCTGCACGGAGATCGCCGCCGGCTCCAGCATCGACGTCCTCGAGCTCGACGCCGCCAGCCACACGCAGGTCGACAAGATCCGCGAGATGATCATCGAGACCGTCTCGCTCGCCCCGACCCGCGACCGCTACAAGGTCTTCATCATCGACGAGGTCCACATGCTCTCGTCGAGCTCCTTCAACGCCCTGCTCAAGACCCTCGAGGAGCCGCCCTCCCACGTGGTCTTCATCCTGGCCACCACCGAGCTCGCGAAGATCCCGGCCACCATCGTCTCGCGCTGCCAGCGCTTCCGCTTCCGCCCCATCGGGCGGGAGACCGCCGCCGAGCACCTGCGCCGCGTCGCGGCGCTCGAGAAGATCGACGCCGAGCCCAAGGCCCTCGAGCTCCTCGCGCGCGCCTGCGGCGGCTCGATGCGCGACGCGGTGAGCCTCCTCGACCAGGCCGCGGCCTTCGCCGGCGGGAAGGTCACCCGCGCGAAGGTCGTCGACCTCATGGGCATGCTGCCCGACGACCTTCTGCTCGCGACGGCGCGCGCCGTGCTCGAGAAGGACGCCGCCGCGCTCTCCGGGTGCCTCAAGACGCTGGCCTCCGAGGGCTACGACCCCTCCCAGCTCCTGCGCGACCTGCGCGAGCGCTGCGAGGAGCTCTACCTGCTCCGCCTCGGCGTGCACGACGACTCCGAGGCCGACTGGAAGGCGCTCGCCGAGGGCCGCACGCCCGAGACCTTCTCGTTCCTCATCCGCCGGCTCAACCGCGTGCTCGAGGAGATGCGCGGCTCCGACACCCCGCAGGCCGCCTTCGAGATGGGCCTCTACGGGCTGCTCGAGTCCGCCTACGACCTCGCGCAGTGGGTGGCCCGGCTGGAGGCCATCGAGAAGCGCGCCGGCCTCGAGGCCTCCGCACCTGAGCCGGACTCCCCGGCCCCCAAGCCGCGCCGCTCCGCCGCGGAGGCCGTCGCGCCTGCACGCCTCCCTTCGGCGGGCCATAGCGCCGAAGGGACGGCGCGAGAGGAGAAGGGCACGCGCGCCGCCGCGCCTGCGCCGAAAGCCGCGGCTCCCGCTCCTTCGGCGGCGCCCAAACCCGCGCTCCCTTCGGCGGGGAGCGGCAAAGCCCTCTCCGCGGAAATACGCAAGGCGTTCCTCGCGCGCGTGCACGAGGACAAGCCCTCGCTCGGGAGCGCGCTCGACGGGGCCCGCATCGAGGCCTGCGAGGGCGGTTGCCGCCTCGTCTTCGACAGCGCTTTCGCCTCCGATCGGGCCGAGAAGGAGCGCGCGTATCTCGAGAAGGCCCTGGCCGAGGCCGCCGGCGCCCCGATGAAGCTGAGCTTCGCGGCCGAAGAGCGCCCACGCTCCGCCGCCGCGGAAGAGCCGGAGTGGGTGGACGCCTCCTCGGAGGACGCTCCCGCCGACCCCGGTCTGCGAAAGGTGCTCGGGGTCTTCGGCGGGCGCGCGAAGCCCGTCAAGAAGAAGTAGCCCGTGAAGAGCTTCGACCGGCTGGTGGGGGCGCTGCGGCGGCTGCCCGGCGTGGGCCCCAAGCAGGCCGAGCGCCTCGCCATCCACGTCATCCGCTCCCCGCTCTCCGAGGTCGAAGCCCTCTCCGACGCGCTGCGCGAGGCCAAGTCGCGCGTGCACGCCTGCGCCGACTGCATGAACTACACCGAGAACGAGCGCTGCGCGCTCTGCGAAGATCCGGCGCGCGACCGCTCCATCCTCTGCGTCGTCGAGCAGCCCGCCGACGTCACCGCGCTCGAGCGCTCGCGCTCCTTCGCCGGGCTCTACCACGTCCTGCACGGCCAGCTCGCGCCGCTCTCGGGGATCGGCCCGGAGTCCCTGCGCGTCGCCGAACTCATCGACCGGGTGAAGGCGGGCGGCGTGCGCGAGGTCATCCTCGCCACCGACCCCGACACCGAGGGCGAGGCCACCGCGCTCTACCTGCGCCAGCTCCTCAAGCCCTTCCCCGTGAAGGTCTCCCGCATCGCCCAGGGCGTGCCGCTCGGGGGAGACCTCGACTACATGGACGAGGGGACGCTCTCGCACGCCCTCGTCAGCCGGAGAGAATTGCCATGAAGCTCGTTCTCGCATTCGCGATGGCGTTCACGGCCGCCGCACAGGCGCCCGCGGCGAAGGGCAAAGCCGCTCCGACCGGGGCCGAGCTCCTCGAGAGGGCCCGGCGCGAGGCCGCCGTCCTGATCCCGAAGCCCGTGCTCTACGCGGTCGCGACGCGCCTGCCGGCGGACGCGAAAAGCCGCGAGTCCTGGCGCTTCGACTTCTCCGGGCCGGACGTCGGGGCCGCGGTCAGCGTCGAGCTCGAGGCGGGGAAGGCCGCGCGCGTGCGCCGTCTCCCGGCCCGGGCGCAGGGGGAAGGCGCGGGCCGCTACAGCTCCGCGACCGGCGCGGGCTCCCATTGCGGAGCCCTCGAGACTCCGTTCGCCGAGCGCAAGCCCCTCGAGGCGCGTCTGCGCGAGTACGGTCTGGCCCCCGGGCGCGACGGACGCTTCCTGGCCGCGCTCTTCCGTCCCCTCGACGCGAAGTGCGCCGGCCTCGGCGTCGAGCGCGACGACCCCTTCAAGGCCGCGATGCCGCTGCCCGACGCCCTCTACGGCCGCGCGCTGTGGGTGGCGGAGGAGACGGAGAGGACCCTCGTCCTCGACGGGCGGAGCGCCGAGACCGTCCTCGACCGCAAGAAAGCCCCTAAGAAGTAGAACGCCTGAAAAAGAAGAGGCCCCCTGTCTCCAGGGGGCCTCTTCTTTTTCTGTGCCCGAACTTAATGGGCGAAGCGCCACCACTCGTAGTGGTCGTGCTCGAGCTGCTTGAGCGTCGGCATCGGGAAGAACACGAACTCGTCGGGCCCGGCGAACCAGAAGCCGTGGCGGATGAGCTTGTAGGAGACCTTGGGGAGCGTCGAGTTGAGGTTGAGGGTCTTCGTCTTCTTGTCGGGCTGGCGCTCGAGCTCCGTGACGTAATCCAGGAGGCGGTTGAGGTTCGTATCCGGGATGGGGGAGTGCTTGATGTGGCCGTGCTTCACCGTCTTCAGGAAGGCCGCCACGTCGAAGTCGTACTGCGTGAAGCAGACCTTCGGGGCGCCCTTCGAGCGCGTGCCGCCGGTGATGTAGCCGCCGAAGGAGCGCTGGTCGAGGTTGGAGGCGACCAGGTTCGCGAGCGGGGTGATCTCCTGATAGATGCGCACGAGGCCGGGCTCGTTCTGCGCGCTGTAGGCCTTGCTCTTGAGCTCAAGGACCTTGCCGTTGACCGTGACGAGGTAGAGGCTCTTGATGGCGGAGAGCTTGACGTGCTCGAGCACGCCGTAGGAGCAGATGTACTTCGTCTTCTTGGGGCTGCCGTCCGGATGGGGCTTGGTCTGCGCGAGGTAGTGGTCGATGTTGAAATAGGGGTCCCGGAAGGTCGGGTCGAGCTCCGTGAAGAGCACCTTCCCTTCGTGGTGCTTCGCGCTGCCGATGGTGTAGTGCTCTCCGAACTGCGCCGGGTCGAGCTGGGAGGCGACCAGGGCGTTGGTGGGGTGCACGGTCATGTAGAGGCGGGTCTTGCGGTTGGGCATCGGTTCTCCTGGAGGCGGGCCGGCGTCCGTCCCCCGCTCACGGACTCATTGTATGAAGTTCAGACCTGTTTCGGCCAGACCGTCAGGGCAGAACTCAGAACGGAAGCTCTACCCCCCCTGCCGCGGCGGCACCCCGGCTCTGATAGTGCCGCGATCGCACGCGGCAAGGAAATCTGATAGTGCGAACTCTCGAGAGGGGGGACAGTGAGGATTAACGGAACCCTCGAGCGGTCACCTCGGTGCAGACGCGGCGGAAGAAGCCCAGGAGGCTGAGGGTGTGGTCGTCGAGCTTCACGTCCCAGATCCCGCGCAGGCCGGGGTTGCGGAGGCGGATCTCGTCGAGGGCCTTGCCGTAGCCGGCGCGTCCGCGGGCGGCCGAGACCGACTGCGAGGAGCGGTTGAGCGGCGAGCCGAGCGGGATGGAGAGACTGTACTGGCAGCCGCGGCCGTAGACCTCGCCGCCGATGAGCTCGGCGTCGGCGGGCAGTTCGCGGCGCGTCATCGCCACGTAGGCGGCGGCGCCTTTGGTGTCGTAGAAGAGGACGATGGTTCCGGCGGAGACGAGGCCCCAGTCGGCGGAGCCCTCCTCCTCCGACATCGACTGCGCGCGGGCCGCGGGCGCGAGCGCGAGCAGCAGCGCGAGGATAAGAGCACCTAAAATAGCCTGGGGTGGCCTTGGAAACCCCGAGATGGGGTCGAGACCGCGGCGGGACGCCGGGGGCATAGCCGCAGCGCTATGTACCCGGCGGCCCAACAATGGTATCGGCCCTATATCGGGGTTTCCCTTCGGGCGGGGCCGATTTCGGTCCGCCTGCGTTGTTGCCGCGGCGCGTACATACCTTCGGGTATGCCCGCGCCGCGGACGCCGCGCATTCGGGCCAAACTCGGCCCCGCCAAGGCCGCCCCAGGCTATTTTAGGTGCTCTAAGGGTCACTGCAGGGCGACCCGTCCGGTGAGCTGGACGCAGGTCTTCGCGTAGAGGCCGAGGACGTAGGCCTGGCCCGTGCGGTCCACCTTCACGTCGTAGAGCAGGGCGTTGGCGGGCTCGCCCTTGAGCGCGTCGCGGGAGGCGGCCGCGTAGCCGGCGTCGCCCCAGGCGAAGAGGAAGAGGACGGAGCGGGCGCAGGCCTGGCCGGTCACGGTCTTGTCGCTCGGAGCGGACTTCACGTCGGCCGGCGTCGCCGCGCGCCAGGTGCGGGCCATGTGGATGTTCGTGTAGAGGAGGCCGCAGCCGGAGAGCGCGGCGGTTAGTGCTGCGACCGCCGCATAGCGTCCGATTTGGCCGGGCGATTTTGCCCAGGCGAGACGAGGAGAGAGGAGCGAGCATGCTGTCTGCATGTGAGCGACGAACGACGAAGTCGCAGCCCAAAAGCGCCCGGCCCCTATCCGGGGAGTTTCGCCGCCGGCGGCGGCGAAACTATCGCGGAAGGGGAGGCCCGCTCCCGGCCGATCGCCGCGTTGCTCGTCGCTCAGATAGCTCAAGCTATCCTCGCTCCTCGCGCCTTGCGCTCGGCTCAGGCGCGGGCCTTCAAATCGGGCGTTATGCGGCGGTCGCAGCACTCGGACGGCGAGAGCGAGGACGCGGACGGGGAGGTTCTTCATGTTCTTATGATGCCATCTTTTAGAGGATGTTTTCATCCTTACTGCCTCCCCCCGCGGGGTGAGGGCAGGGAGGGGGGC
This sequence comes from Elusimicrobiota bacterium, assembly GCA_041660925.1. Lineage (NCBI taxonomy): Bacteria > Pseudomonadati > Elusimicrobiota > Elusimicrobiota bacterium. Next base: position 106,648 of record JBAZVI010000007.1, on the reverse strand, counting down.
AAGCCCGCCAGGGAATAAGCGACCCCGCGTGAAGCGGGGTCGCCGCGTCGTCTGCGGATCCCTACAGCGGCTTGAAGGACTCCACGAGGCGGCGGAAGGCGGGCTGGAGGCGGGGGAAGTCGCCCTTGCGCGCGGTGAGCGCGAGCACGTAGAAGCCGCCCGCGCGCTCGAGGACGACGAGCTCTTCCTTCACCGGGATCTCCGCGGCGGACATGTCCGTGGGGGAGGCCGGCGCGAAGGTGTCGCGCAGGAGGCGTCGCCCCTTGAGCCCTCCGGCCGAGGCGGCGGAGGCGACGGTCTTCTCTCCGGCGATGGGGGCGATGGCGGGTTCGCTCTGGCGCGCGAGGTAGTCGGCGGCGTCCTTGAAGAGGGTGTTGCCGTCGGGGTAGAAGCGCAGGTGGATGAAGGGGCGCGGGGCGGCGCCGCCGCCCGGCTCGCGCAGGGTGAGGCCGGCGGTCTTCGTGCGCTGGTCGGACGCGGCGTCGCGGCTCTCGAGCCAGCCGGCGGGCGTCTCGCAGCGCATGCGCGCCTCCTTGAGTTCCGTGGACTTCGAGGGGGCGTTCATGCGCTTCTCCTTCTTCGGCGGATTGGACGTGGCGCGGGCGGCGGGGCTTGCGCCCCCCTCACCCCCGCCCCCTCTCCCGTGTGACGGGAGAGGGGCGAGGAGCAGGGCGAGGGCGAAAGAGAGGATCTTCATTTCATGTTCCTTTGGGTGGAGTCTTCCCGGCGACCGGCATCGGCGGCGGCGGCTCTCTCTTCTTGGCCGGCGGGGGCGGGGCGCCCGGCTTGGGCAGGCGCTGGAGCTCGCTCTCCACCTCGGAGTTCACTCCTTCGTAGCGCTCGCGCCACATCGCGTAGATGTAGGGCATCGCCCGGTCTCTGGAAGCGAGGAGGGCGAGCTGGGATTGGACCAGCGAGGTCTTCACCTTCCGGAGTTCGGCCTTGAACTGCTCGAGGGTGAGCTGGCCGGAGGGCCAGACCGCGCCGGACGACGCGAGGGCTTCGCGTTCCGCCTTCGGGAGCGCCTCGCGGCGCTTGAGCTCCGTCTGGAAGAGCTCGCGCGGGGCGACGCTGCCGTCCATGATGGCGACGCACTGCCCTTCGATGGAGTAGAGGTGGGGGTAGTAGCTCGAGCGCACCATATCGCGGTAGCGCGCGGGGTCGCGGCGGAGGGTCTCGGCCTTGAGGATGGAGTTGCGGGCCAGCGAGGAGAACTTCTGCTTCTCCGCGTGGAGCTTCCGGAAGGAGGGGTCGGAGGCGGCCTTCTGCAGGGTGAAGAGCGCGTCCATGGACATCGCCTCGATCTCGTGGTCCTGTTCGTTGAAGGAGGGCAAGCCCTTCTTGCGGGACCAATCGTACTGCAGGTGGTGGATGCCCTCGTGCACGAGCCAGGGCGAGAGCAGCTTCAGGGCCGCCTCGAAGACCCGCGAGTCGCAGAGAAGGTCTTTGGCGGAGCGGCCGTCGAGGCGCGCGAGTTCGTTGATGGAGCGTTCGTTGAGGAGGATGGTCTGGTCGCCGGGGTTGAAGGCGGCGAGGAAGTTGATGTCGAGCTCCTGGACGACGAGCTTGAGCGGGACCGTCTTGTAGAACTCGTTGAGCCGGTCTCCGGCGGTGGTCCCTTTGATGTAGTCGAGCAGGCCCTGGCGCAGCATCGTCGAGAGGATCTCGCGGTCCTTCGGATCGAGCTTCCCCTCCGGCTTCGCGGGAGCGGCCCACTGCAGGTCCTGGCGGCGCTCGCCCATGTTGTCGAAGAGCAGGTCGAGGCTCGAGAGCGCGTTCTCGAGCGTGCCGGAGCCCTTCGCCGAGTCGAGCAGGGCCTTCAGCTTCGGGTCGTTGAGGGTCTGAAGCTTCTTCTCGGCTTCGGTGAACGAGTCCGCCGCCGCCTTGGCCTGCATGAGCCGCTCGCTGAGGATGACGCGCTCGCGCTTCGAGATCGAGTTCCAGGCCGTCATCGCGAGGGCCCGCAGCTTGTCGTACTCCGAGGAACTCTTCGGCACCGTCGCCATGACCTGCGCGGCGATCGTGGCGCCCCAGGCCTCCATGCGCTCGCCGCGCTCTGCGAGGGAAAGCTCCTTCCAGGAGGCCTCGTCGTTGCGGTGCTCCTTGAGCCAGGCGATCTGCGCGGGCTGGAGCGCGGACCAATCGCAGAGGGTCTCGAGGAGGAGCTTCGCGTCGACCTCGGGCGCCCATCTCCGGGCCCAGGGGTAGAGCTTCGCCGGCCGGCTCGCGAGCTCCGAGTCCGCGCGCACGATGAGGGCTTCGCGCATCAGGCCCGGCTCTCCGTGGGCTTTGAGCAGCCCGTAGAGGTCCTTGAGCTCGGCGGCGGTGCGGAAGAGCTTCGCGAGGCGGTCGGGGTCCGTTTTGAGGAGGTGGACCTGGACCTCCTGCCCCCGGTCCAGCGTCAGCAGGGAGAGGGCGTAGAAGGGGTCCTTGCCCCAGAAGATGTTCTGCTCGTAGACCGCGAGCGCGGCCTGGACGTCGCCGCCCGGGACGGGGAGGCCGGGGGCCGGGACGATGGAAGTGTTCGCGGGGGCGGAGACCGACTGGGCAGGGGCCGGCTTGGAGACGACCTGCGCCGCCGCGGGGGGGGCGAAGAACGGACCGAGGGCCATGAAGGCCCCCAGCAGCAGTGGGGATAGGGGGTGCACATCCTTAGTGTAATCCGCAACCGGGAAATTTCAAGGGGAAAAAATGGAACTCCTTCCCGGGCCCGCGCGTACTCGGAGTGTGCCCCTGTCCTGGCTCCGGCGTCCCCTCGTGCTGGCGGCCCTGCTCGCGGTCGGCGGACTCTCGCTTGCCGGCGCGCTCGGCCGGCTGCGCCCCCCGCGCGCTCCCGAGCTCGAGCGCTTCCTCCGCGCCGAGCGGGTCTGCCTGCGCGTCCTCCCGCGCTCCGGCTTCGCTCCGAAGCGCGACGGGGAGCGTTCGTGGCTCGAGCTGCGCGCGGCGGCTCCCTCCTGCGCGGCCGCGCCGGCGCGCTGGATCCCCCTTCGGGCCCCGGTCCGCGCGCTCGCGGTCCTGCCGGCCGGCGACCCGGCGAGCGCCGCGCTCCTACCCGGCCGCGAGGCCCTGCTCGAGGGGCGCCTGCGACGGCCGCGGCGCGCGGCGAACCCCGGAGAGTTCGACGAAGGAGAGTTCCTCGCGAGCCGCGGGGCCGCGTACATGTTCCGCGGGCGCGTGCGCGACCCCGGCGCGGGGACGCCGCCCCTCGCGCTCCCGCGCGCGGCCGCCGCCGCCGCGCACCGCCTCCTGCACCGGCGTCTCGAGCGACGCCTTCCGCCGCTCGAGGCCGCCGTGCTCGAGGGCCTGCTGCTCGGCTACAAGGGGGCGCTGCCGCCGGCGCGCGGGCGCGAAGTGCAGGATGCCGGGGTCCTGCACCTGCTCGTGCCCTCGGGCGCGAAGGTGGGGGCGGTCCTCGCCGCGGTCCTCGGGCTCGGCGCCCTGTTCGGACTGCCGCGGGGCGCTCGCCTCTGCGCCGCGGCCGCCGCCGCGGGGTTCTACACCCTCGTCGTGGGGGCGGACGCGCCCTATACCCGGGCCTGGCTCGGCTTCGCGGCCTTCGCCGCGGGCTGGACGCTGCGGCGGGAATCCGGCGCTCTGCAGGCCCTCGCGCTCGCGGCCCTCGCGACCTTCCTCGTCGAGCCGCAGGAAGCCCTCACCGCGGGCTTCCGCATGGCCTACGCGGCGGTCTTCTTCATCGCGCTCTACGCGCTGCGTCCGCGGCCGGCCGAGCGGCCGAGCGCCTGGACCCGCGCGCGCCGCGCGCTCGCGGCCGGGGCGACGATCCAGGCCGCCTTGTGGCCGACCTTCGGCGCGTACTTCGGGCGCGGCTCGCTCGTCGGGCTCCCCGCGAACCTTCTGCTCATCCCCTGCGCCCCCGCGCTCATGGGCGCGGGGCTGCTCGCCGCGCTCGTCCCCGACGCGTGGGCGGGTCCGTTCGCGGCCCTCGCGGGCGCGCTCGCCCGCGCCTTCCTCGGCGTCTGCGCGGTCTTCGCGGCGGCGCCCTTCGCCGCCGTCGACCTGGCCCCGATGGGCGGGGCCGCGACGCTCGCCTGGTATCTCGCTCTCTTCGCGGCGCTCGCGCTGTCCCGGCCGGCGGCCGCGGCGGCCGCGCTGGCCGCGGCCTTCCTCCTCGCCTGGCCCTTCGCCCCCGAGCGCGCGCCGCTCGAGGTCCTCCTGCTCTCCCAGCCGGGCGGGCGGGCCGCCCTGCTCCGCCTGCCCGACGGCCGCAGCGTCCTGCTCGACGCCCGCGTGCGTCCGTCTCTCCTGCGCGGGGTCCTGCGCGCCCAGGGCCTCGCGCGCGTCGACGAACTCTGGCTCCGCGGGGACGCGGGACTCGGGCGCCGGCCCGCCGGGATCCTCTCCCTCGCCGGAGGGCTGCGCCGGTTGCGGGCGCGCAGCGCGTTCGCGCAAGCCGGGGCCGCGCTGCGCCTGGGGGCGGCGGCCGGGGGGGAGCCGCCGGCGCTGGAGCTGAGGCACGGCGCGCTGGAGCTGCGCCTCGACGAGGACTGGGCGAGGGTCCGGGTCCTCCGGGGCGGCGGGGGGGATTATTGTATAATGCTCGCCTCGTCGGGATTCCCGTCGAGCCGCTGCGCCGCGGGGCGGACGCTCTCCCTGCGCCGCGACGGGGCGGTGCTCATCCGGTCGGACGGCATCGATGTCCGCGTCGAGACCACGAGAACATAACAGCGTCCTCCTCTTCATCAACGAGCGCAAGCCCGCGGCCGTCCGCGCGGCCGTCGAGGTGCGCCGCCTCCTGCGCGCGCGCGGCGCCGCCGTGCGGACCGTGCCGGCCTCCATCCGGGGCGCGGGCCGCTCCCCGCGTGCGGAACGCGACTCCGCCTTCGACCTCGCCGTCGTCATCGGCGGCGACGGCACGATGCTGCGCGCCGCGCGCGTCCTCGCGGGCCGCGGCGTCCCCCTGCTCGGGGTGAACACCGGGGGCCTCGGCTTCCTCAACGCCGTCGACATGGCCGGCTTCCGCCGACACCTCGGGAGGATCCTCTCCGGCGGCTTCGCGCGCCAGGAGCGGCGCCTGCTCTCCATCGAGGTCCATCGCGGCGGGCGCCGCGTCTTCGGGCCCTACGTCGCGCTCAACGACTGCGTCCTGCGTTCCGGCGGGCAGGCCCGCGCCGTCGTCTTCAGGGCCTACGAGGCCGGGCGCTTCATCGCCTCCTACTTCGGGGACGGGCTCATCGTCGCGACGCCCACCGGCTCCACCGCCTATGCGCTCGCCGCCGGCGGGCCGGTCGTGCATCCGGACCTGCCGGCCGTGCTCCTCGCTCCCATCTGTCCGCACACCCTCGCCCAGCGGCCGCTGCTGCTGCCCGCCTCCGAGCCGCTGACGGTGCGCCTCGAGGGCAAGCATCCGCAGGACCGACCCAAGGCCCTCGTCTCCGTCGACGGGCAGATCGAGCGCGAGCTCGCCGCGGGCGACGAGGTGCGCATCGAGCCCTGCGGTCCCGCGGTGCAGCTCCTCTTCGACTCGCGGCGCAGCCACTTCGAGGTCCTGCGCGCGAAGCTGCGCTGGGGAGAGCGATGAGGCTCCCATGCTGAAGTCTCTCCAGGTCAAGGATTTCGCGCTGCTCGCCGAGGTCCGTCTCGAGCCCGGGCCGGGCCTGAGCGCCTTCACGGGCGAGACCGGCGCCGGGAAGTCCCTGCTCATCGAGGCGCTGGGCTTCCTGCTCGGAGAGCGCGGCAGCGCCGACTGGATACGCGCCGGCGCCGAGCGGCTCGAGGTCCGAGGGACCTTCGACCTCGACGACGTCCCCGCCGCCCTGCGCAAGGAACTCGGGCTCTCCGGTTCCGTGGTCGTCCTTCGCCGCGAGCTCGACAAGACGGGCCGCGGACGGGCCTTCATCGGCGAGAAGACCGTCCCCGTCGCCCGCCTCGCGGAGCTCGGCGAGGGGCTCGTGGACTTCCACGGCCAGCACGAGCATCAGACCCTGCTCAAGAGCGCGCAGCAGACCGAGCTCCTCGACGGCTTCGGCGGCACCCTGCCCCTGCGGGGCCGCTACGCCGCGGCCTGGAACGCGTGGCGCCGCCTGCTCGAGGAGAAGGAGGCGCTCTCTCTGAGCGAGGAGGAGCGCGCGCGCCGCGTCGAGCTCTGCCGCTACCAGCTCCAGGAGATCGACGAGGCCGAGCTCAGGCCCGGCGAGGACGAGGAACTCGAGCGCGAGCTGCCGCGCCTCAAGAACGCCGCGAAGCTCATCGAGTTCTCCGAGCAGGCCTGCGAGCTCCTGGTCCGCCAGGAGGGCTCCGCCGAGGAGCTCCTCTCCAAGGCCGAGCGGCTCGCCGCCGAGATCGGACGCCTCGACCCGGGGCCGGGAGACCTCGCCGAGCCGCTCGCGCGCGCCCGCGAGACCCTGCGCGAGACCGCCGCGAGCATCGCCGACTATCGCGCGCGCATCGAGGAGCGGCCCTCGCACATCGACGCGGTGCTCCTGCGCATGGACAAGCTCTCCAAGCTCAAGAAGAAGTACGGCCCGACGCTCCAGGCCGTGCTCGAACACCGCGAGAAGACCCTTTCCGAGGCGAACCTGCTCGAGCGCCGCGAGGAGCGCGCCGCCGACATGGAGGCCGACCTGGCGAAGGCGGTCGCCGCGCTCGAGGGCATCGGCGGCGAGCTCCACGACGCGCGGATGAAGGGCGCGAAGAAGCTCTCCGAGCGCGTCGCCGCCGAGCTCAAGGACCTGGGGATGCCCTCCGCCCGCTTCTCCGTCTCCGTCGAGGCCGAGGACGACGCCTGGACCTCCACGGGCGGCGACCAGGTCGAGTTCCTCATCGCGCCGAACCCGGGCGAGCCGCTCAAGCCGCTGCGCTCCATCGCCTCCGGAGGCGAGCTCTCGCGCATCATGCTCGCGCTCAAGACCGTCCTCGCGCGCCAGGACCGCGTGAAGCTCCTCGTCTTCGACGAGGTGGACAGCGGCGTCGGCGGAGCGACGGCCCGCGCCGTCGGGCTCAAGCTGCGCGAGATCGGCCGCGCGCGCCAGGTGCTCTGCGTGACGCACCTGCCCCAGGTCGCCTGCTTCGCCGACGGCCACTTCGACGTCTCCAAGCGCGTCGAACGCGGGCGCACCCTCGCGCGCGTCGAGCGCCTCGAGGGCGAGAGCCGCCTCGAGGTCCTCGCGCGCATGCTCGGCGGGACGAAGGTCACCGAGACCGCGCGCCGCCACGCCCAGGAGCTGCTCCAGAGCGTCCAGGCGCTCCACCCCCTATGACCCAGAACATCCGCGTCCGCTTCGCACCCTCGCCCACCGGCTACCTCCACATCGGGGGCGCCCGCACCGCGCTCTTCAACTGGCTCTTCGCGCGCCGGCACAAGGGGACCTTCATCCTGCGCATCGAGGACACCGACGAGGTGCGCTCGACGCCGGAGTCGGTCTCCGCCATCATCGACTCGATGCGCTGGCTCGGACTCGACTGGGACGAGGGGCCGATGGAGGTCGGCGCGCACGGCGCCGGTTCATGGGCCGCGCGCGGCTCCTACGGACCCTATTTCCAGATGGAGCGCACCGACGGCTACCGCGCCGAGGTCGAGCGGCTGCTCGCCGCCGGCAAGGCCTATCGCTGCTACTGCACGAAGGAGGAGCTCGACGCCGCCCGGCAGAAGGCGCTCGCGGAGAAGCGCCTCCCGCGCTACGACGGGCGCTGCCGCGCGCTCGGCGAGGACCAGCGCAAGGCCTTCGAGGCCGAAGGGCGCAAGGCGTCCGTGCGTCTGCGCATGCCCGACGACGGGCACACCCTGGTCCCCGACCTCATCCGCGGCGAGGTCCGCTTCGAGAACGACCACCTCCAGGACTTCGTCATCCAGAAGACCACGGGCGGCCCGACCTACAACTTCGCCTGCGTCGTCGACGACCATCTCATGGCGGTCTCCCACGTCGTGCGCGGCGACGAGCACCTCTCCAACACCCCGCTGCAGCTGCGGCTCTACGAGGCGCTGGGCTGGACGCCGCCGCTCTTCGCGCACCTCTCGATGATCCTCGGGCCCGACGGCGCGAAGCTCTCCAAGCGCCACGGCGCGACCTCCGTGCTCGAGTACAAGGCGCAGGGCTTCCTGCCCGAGACGATGCGCAACTACCTCGCGCTGCTCGGCTGGTCGACCTCCGACTCGCAGCAGCTCTTCTCGCCCGAGGACCTCACGGCGAAGTTCGGCCTCGAGGGCTGCCAGAAGAACCCCGCGACCTTCGACCCCGTCAAGCTCGAGTGGATGAACGGCCAGTATCTGAAGAACCTCCCGCCGGAGCGCCTTTTCTCCGAGGCGCTGCCGTTCCTGAGGGCCGCGGGGCTCGGGGGGGAGGACCCCGAGCGCCTGAAGACCGTCGTGGTCCTCGAACGCGAGAAGTTCAAGCACCTCACCGAGGTCCCCGCCCGCGTCGAGTTCTTCTTCCGCGAACCCGTCTACGACCCGAAGGCCGTCGAGAAGGTCCTGCGCAAGGACGGCGCCGCCGCGGTGCTCGAAGGCCTCTCGACGATGCTCTCCTCGGCCGCCGACTTCTCCGAGAAGGGGCTCGAGGCCTCCATCCGCGCCTTCTGCGAGAGCCGGACGCTGAAGACTTCGGCGGTCTTCCATCCCCTGCGTGTCGCGGTCTCGGGCCGCACCGAGGGACCGACGCTTTTCGGGATGCTCGAGCTCCTGGGCCGCGAGAAGGTCGTGGCCCGGCTCGGGGCCGCCCGCAAGCTCCTCGCTTGAACATCGTCATCGCGGAGGACGACCGGCTCTCGGGCCGCATGCTCGTCCGGGCGCTGGAGGAGGCCGGCCACGCGGTCACGGTCGTGGAGGGCGCCGGGGAGGTCTCCGACGCCTGCGCCCGGGCCGGGACCGGACTCCTGCTCTGCGACGTGAACCTGGGCGCCGGCGACGGCATCCTGGCGTCTCTCGCCGTGCGGCGCGAGCGGCCCGGCCTTGCGGTCGTCATCATGAGCGCCGACCCCCAGGAGGTCGCCCGCGCCTTCCGCGCCGGTTTCCGGGACGTCCTTCTCAAGCCGTTCACCATGGATGCTCTCAGCGCGGCGATGGACGCTGCGCGGAAGGGTGCTTTCAAGGATGTGGACAAAATGCCCACACCCCCTCCTGCCTCCTCCTGAGTTTCTCCACAAGCGGCTGCTTTCTCCTCAGCGGGATTTCGCGCAGCGAAATCCGGCTCTCGTATTGAATCTGTAACACCGTTCCGCCACAATCTGGGGGTCATGCGCTACTGGCTCTATCAGGATGCGCGCATCCTGGGTCCGTTCTCCCGCGAGGACCTGCTCTCTCAGCCCGGCGTCGGCCCGGAAAGCCTGGTCTGCGAGGAGGGCGCCTCGGGGAGCGCGGAGAAGGATTGGCGCATCCTCGCCGCGCTCGCGGAGGCCTCGCCCGAGGCCGCGCTCGCTTCCGCCGGTTCCGGCGCGCCCGTCGCGACGGCCGCGGCGGGGGGAGGCGCCTCCTCCTTCCTGGACTTCCAGCGCGACGCGAGCGCGGCCCTCGAGGCCCTCGGGCTCGGCGGGGAATGGAACCCGGCGCTGCTCTCCGAGCCGGAGCTCTCGGACCTCTGGCCTCCGGCGCTCGAGCGCCCCATCGACGACGAGCTCCTCTCGATGCGCGACCGGCACACCTCGGAGCTCGAGGACCGCCTCGTCCACCTCAAGGAGGAGTTCCTCGAGGCGCAGAAGCGGCAGGAGGAGCTCGCCGCGGAGCTCGAGCGCAAGAACCGCCTCCTTGCCGACCGCGAGGACGCGCTCGCCGACCTCCAGCGCTCGCTCCAGCGCCGTCGCGTGGCGCAGAGCGAGCTCGAGGCGGGCGCGCCTCCGCCGAAGCCGGCGCCGAAGGTCTCCGAGACGGCCTGGGACGTCGAACTCCCGCCGGCGAAGCTCCCCGAGGCGGCCGTGCCGTCGAGCCCGGTCGTCCCGCCCGCGGCCCCCGAGGCCGCCGCGCCGACGATCCCGATCCTCCCGCCCGCGGTACTCGAGGCCGCCGCGCCGACGATCCCGATCCTCCCGCCCGCGGTCCTCGAGGCCGCCGCGCCGACGATCCCGATCCTCCCGCCCGCGGCTCCCGAGGCCGTCGCGTCGCCGGATCTCGAGCCCGCGTTCCCCTCCCTGGATTCCGCGGCGGCGCCGGCCGCGCCCGAGATCCCCTCGTTGTCGATCCCGCCGCTCGAGGCCGCCCCGCCCCCGCTCGACGCCGCTGCGTCGCTTGAGACCGCGCCGCCGGCCCTCGATCTCGGGGCGGGCATCCCGCCGGCGCTCGAAGCGGCCCCTGCGGCTCTCGACGCCGCCCCGCCGCCTCTCGACGCCGCTCCGGCGCTGGAGGCCGCGCCGCCGCCCCTCGACGCCGCTTCGTCCGGCCTTTCCGAGGGAGCGTCGCTGAGCTCGACGCTCGATCTTCCGCCGCCCATCGACTTCAACGCCCAGCTCGCCGCTCAGCCCGCCGAGGCTCCGGCGACCGCCTTCGACGCGCCGGCCGTGCCCTCTACGGTGACGCCGAACCCCTTCGAGCAGGCGAAGACCGTCATCTTCGCGGGGTCGACGGGCGGCGACCAGGCCGTGCCCGCTCTGCAGCCGCCCCAGGTCGCGCCGACCAACCCCTTCATGCCGCAGCCAGGCCCGCAGACCCCGATGCCCATCGACGCGGGAGCGGGGGCTCAGCTCGGACAGCCGAAGACCATGCTCTTCGGCTCTCCGGGGACGCCGTCGCCGGAGGCGCTCGCCTCCATGGCGCTCACCCCTCCGCCCGTGCCGCTCGCGCCCGGAGAAACGACGACGAGCGGCGAGATCCCGCTCACCGTGCGGGGCGCCGTCCCGGGTGCGTCGGGCCAGCCGAACCTCCCGGAGAACCTGTGGGGACCGCGCACCCCCGTGCCGACCGAGCTGCCCGGCACCGGCGGCAAGCCTTTCGAGGACCTCTTCGCCCCCGCGACCCCCGTCCCCCTGCCGACCGGCGCGACGCCGATGCCCTCGCCGGTCACGGTCAGCAAGATGCCCGCGGCCGAGACGAAGACGGTCAAGCCGCGCAGCTCGAAGGCCTTCCTCATCGGCCTGGGGGCGGCCGCGGTCGTCCTGATCCTCGTCGCCGTGTTCTTCCTGCGCGACCCGCGACAGGTCCAGATGCTCTTCAGCATGAGCCCGCAGAAGAAGCGGGCCGCGCCCGAGGGGACCGCCCAGCCCGCCGCCGGGGCGCCGGCGGCCCCGGACGCGGCGCAGGGGGAAGCGCAGGGGCAGGCCTCCCCGTTCCCGCCGCAGGGACAGGGGGCGACGGTTCCTCCGGCCGGCCCTTCGGCGTACCCTGCTCCGGCTCCGCAGGCCGCCCCGGCCGCTCCGGAGCCGGCCCCCGCGCCGGCCCAGGGCCGGGACTTCATCCAGGACGAAGGCGTGCTCTCGCTCGAGTTCGTCAAGAACTTCTACCTCGACAAGGAGCGCGGGAGCGTGGCGCAGTGGCTCCAGTATTCCTTCATGAGTCCCGGCAACGAGGACGAGTGGGTCGCGGCCGCCGTCCAGTCCAAGGTCTATCTCGTGACCTATCGGGTGTTCCAGGGCGGGCGCGCGAAGCGCGGCGTCGAGCCCATCACCTACCTCTTCGAGGCGGATCTGGAGAAGAAGACCCTCGTCGGCCGCAACCCCGCGGCGAAGGACCTCCTCGGCGCCTCCTCCTCCGGAGACGGGACGCCCGAGGGGGCCCAGGCCGCCGCCGAGTTCGAGGCCGCGCAGGCCCGCGCGGGCGCGAAGGCCGCGCCCAAGGCGGCGCCCGTGAAGCGGGTCAAGGCGAAGCCGGCGAAGAAGGCGAAGGCGTCCGCGCGGCGCGCCGAAGACGAGCAGCTCCCGCTGCCCGAGGAGGGCGAGCTCGACAGGAATCCCGCCGCTCCCGCGAGCTCCGGCTTCAACAACCCCGGGGCGGACTCCGTCGAACTCGCGCCGTGAAAGGGTTGACAAATCCTCCCCTGACTGTTAAGTATTACCCATACGGGGGCCGCCCATGGACCGGGGCGCCCCCCGTCGCGGTCCGACCCGCCGAGAAGGTCCCGTCCATCTATGGCTGAAACCCCGTCGCCTTCGAGCACCATCTCGCTGAGCCTCCCCAAGAGGCTTGGAGAGCTCATGGTTCAGGCGGGGGTCATCACCGACGAGCAGCTCAACTCCGCGCTCACCCATCAGCGCCAGAACGGCGGGAAGCTGGGGACGATCCTCATCCAGAAGGGCATCATCGCCGAGGACCAGCTCATCCGCTTCCTCGGGGAGCAGTGCGGCATCCAGTTCATCCAGCTCAAGGACGTCGCGAACGTCGACCCCGAGGTGCTCGCCAAGGTCCCCGAATCGCTCGCCCGCCAGCACCTGCTCTTCCCCTATCAGATCAAGGACAACACCCTCTGGCTCGCCGTGGCCGACCCCCTCAACGTGCTCGTCCTCGACGACCTCAAGATGATGACCGGGCTCGACATCCAGGCGGTGCTCGCCTCCGAGGTCGACATCCTCGAGTCCATCGACCGCCAGTACGGCAAGCAGTCGGCCCAGGGCGCCCTCGAGGAGATCGTGAAGGCGACCGGCTCGGAGGAGAAGGACTCCAAGGGCGTCGACGTCGTCAGCCAGGAGGAGGAGGCGGCCGCTGCCGGCGAGAGCATCCTCAGCCTCGAGCGCTCGGGCGACGACGCGCCCATCATCCAGATCGTCAACCTCATCATCAGCGCGGCCATCAAGGCGAAGGCCTCGGACATCCACATCGAGCCCTTCCCCAAGGAGGTCAAGGTCCGCTACCGCATCGACGGCGTCCTGCACGAACAGCCGGCGCCGCCCAAGCGCTTCCAGAACGCGCTGGCCTCGCGCATCAAGATCATGGCGAACCTCGATATCGCCGAGAAGCGCCTCCCCCAGGACGGGCGCATCAAGCTCAAGATCGGAGAGAAGGAGTACGCGCTGCGCGTCTCGGTGCTCCCCGTCGTCAACGGGGAGAAGATCGTCATGCGCATCCTCGACTCCTCGGGACTCAAGGTGGACGTCAAGCAGCTGGGCTTCGAGCCCGAGTCCTTCGCCATCTTCCAGAAGGCCATCCGCGCGCCCTACGGCATCAACCTCATCACCGGCCCGACCGGCAGCGGCAAGTCGACGACCCTCTATTCGGCCCTGACGGCCCTCAACGAGCCGGGCGTCAACATCAGCACCGTCGAGGACCCCGTCGAATACCAGCTCGTGGGCATCAACCAGGTCATGGTGAACTCCGAGATCGGGCTGAACTTCGCGGCCGGCCTGCGCTCCTTCCTGCGCCAGGACCCCGACATCATCATGGTCGGCGAGATCCGCGACCTCGAGACCATCTCCATCGCCATCAACGCCGCGTTGACCGGCCACCTCGTCTTCTCGACGCTGCACACCAACGACGCGTGCGGCGCCATCACCCGCATGGGCATGATGGGCATCGAGCCCTTCCTCATGGGCTCCTCGCTGCTCATGGTCGTCGCCCAGCGCCTGGTGCGCAGCATCTGCCCCAAGTGCCGCGAGGCCTACGAGGTCGACGCCGACTGGCTCCTCAAACTCGGGGTCTCGCGCAACATGATGCAGACCGAGGGGGGCAAGGTCGTGCTCGCCCGCGGCCGCGGCTGCGACAACTGCGCGGGCACCGGCTATCGCGGCCGCGCCGGGCTCTACGAGGTGCTCGACGTCACCGACCCCGTGCGGGCGCTGATCCTCGAGAAGGCCTCGATCGCCGCGCTCAAGGAACAGGCGCGCAAACAGGGCATGCTCACCCTGCGCATGTGCGCGGTGCGCAAGCTCCTCTCCGGGGCCACGACGGTCGAGGAGATGATCCGCGTCACCGCCTCGGATGCCGGTTAGCGCGCCGGATATACTATGATTCAGGAGCGTCGGGGGCTCGCGTTCTGACGCGGCACGGCCGCGCGCCCCACGAGGGATTTTCATGGTATCGATGAGCGAGCTGTTCATGATGATGCACGAGAGGGGGGCCTCCGACCTCCACCTCACGGCCGGCGCTCCCCCCACGCTGCGCATCGACGGCGCGCTCGTCCCGACCCCTTTCGAGCGCCTCACCGGTGAGACCACCCAGCAGCTCGTCTTCTCGCTGATGACCGACGAGCAGCGCCAGCGCTACGAGTCCACCAACGAGCTCGACATGGCCTTCGGCCTCAAGGGCATCGGCCGCCTGCGCATGAACGTGTTCCGCCAGCGCGGGGCCGTCGGCGCCGCCATCCGCTCCATCCCCCAGTCGTTCATGACCTTCGATGAGCTCGGGCTGCCGAACGTCATCTACGACGTGATGAAGATCCAGAAGGGCCTCGTCCTCGTCACCGGCCCCACGGGAAGCGGCAAGTCGACGACGCTCGCCTGCATGATCGACTTCCTCAACGAGCGCGAGAACCTGCACATCGTCACCGTCGAGGACCCCATCGAGTACGTGCACACGCACAAGAAGGGCCTCGTCAACCAGCGCGAGATCGGCAGCGACACGCAGAACTTCGGGCAGGCCCTGCGCCACATCCTGCGCCAGGACCCCGACGTCATCCTCATCGGCGAGATGCGCGACCTCGAGACGATCCAGGCCGCGCTCACCATCGCCGAGACCGGCCACCTCGTCTTCGCGACCCTGCACACGACGGACTCCGCGCAGACGATCAACCGCATCATCGACGTCTTCCCGCCGCACCAGCAGGAGCAGATCCGCGTCCAGCTCTCCTTCGTCCTGCAGGCGGTGTTCTGCCAGGTCCTCGTCCCGCACGTCTCCGGCTCCGGCCGCGCCCTCGCCTCCGAGGTGCTCATCGTCACGCCGGCCATCCGCAACCTCGTGCGCGAGCAGAAGGTCGAGCAGATCCACATGACGATCCAGACCGGAGGGAAGTTCGGGATGCAGACGCTCAACCAGGGCCTCTGCGACCTCTACCGCAAGCAGCGCATCTCGTATCAAGAGGCCCTGCTGCGCTCCTCCGACCCGGAGGACCTCAAGCGCCTCATCCAGCGGGGGGTCAGCGGCACGCCCGCCGCGTCCTGACCCATGCCGACCTACGCCTACAAGGTCAAGGCCGCCGACGGGGCCGTCCTCAACGGGACGATCGAGGCCCCGCAGCAGAAGGCCGCCGTCGAGAAGCTGCGCCTCCAGAAGATGAGCGTCCTCGAGATCAGCGAGGCCGGGGGCGGGCTCATCGGGCAGATCAAGACCAAGCTCGGCATCGGCAAGGGCAGCGTGGGCTCGAAGGACCTCGTCATCTTCTCGCGCCAGCTCTCGACGCTGGTCTCCGCCGGCGTGCCCATCGTCCAGGGCCTCTCCATCCTCGAGGAGCAGATGGAGAACCCCGCCTTCCGCAAGATCATCGGCGAGGTGCGCGGGGACATCGAATCGGGCCTCTCCATCTCCGACGGTCTCCGGAAGCACCCCGACGCCTTCCCCGAGATCTATACGGCGATGATCAGGGCCGGCGAGCTGGGCGGCATCCTCGACACCATCCTGGAGCGCCTCTCCGCCTTCCTCGAGAGCGCGGAGGCCCTGAAGGCCAAGGTGAAGTCGGCGATGATGTACCCGGCCATCGTCATCACGATCTGCCTGGCCGTCACGGTGTTCCTGCTCACTTTCGTCATCCCGACCTTCAAGGGCATCTTCGAGAGCTTCGGCCGCGAGCTGCCCTACCCGACGCAGGTCATCATCGCCATCTCCGACGCGCTGCGCAACCAGTGGTACATGATCCCCATCGTGCCGACCGCGATCTGGCAGGGCTTCGTCCGCGCCTACAAGACCCCGGCGGGGAGGAAGTACATCGACGGCAAGATGCTCAAGGCGCCGGTCTTCGGCATCCTGCTCAAGAAGGTCGCGGTCGCCAAGTTCACTCGCACGCTCGGCACGCTCATCAAGTCGGGCGTGCCCATCATGCAGGGGCTCGAGACCGTCGCCGCCACCGCCGGCAACATGGTCATCGAGGAGGCGGTGCTCAGCGCCCGGGAGAACATCCGCGAGGGCGGCCGGCTCGCCGACCCCCTCAAGAAGTCGGGGCTCTTCCCGCCGATGGTGACGCAGATGATCTCCGTCGGCGAGGAGACCGGCTCCCTCGACACCATGCTCATCAAGATCGCCGACTTCTACGACCAGGAAGTCGACACGGCGGTCAAAGGCCTGACCTCGATGATCGAGCCGCTCGTCATCGTGTTCCTGGGGACCGTGGTCGGCGGCATCGTCATCGCGATGTTCATGCCCATGTTCGAGATGGGCAGCATGGCGGGATGACGGACGCGCCGCTCCCCGACGGGCCGGCCGAGGCCCCTGGACCCGAGCCCGACCGCCTGCCGTTCTCCTGGCTCCGGCCGTTCGCTCTCCTGAAGAGGAGAGCGCGCTTCGCGGCCATCTGCTTCCTCTGGGCTCTCGTCATCCTCTGGGCGCTCGCGTGGATGTTCTCCGGCTATTTCAAGCATCCGAACATCCGGGCGATGGCCAAAGAGGCGCGCGCGTCCGACATCACCTACATCCAGGCGCTGCGCGACCCCGCCGCCGTCTCCAAACGCGTGCGCTGGCACCTCACCCATACCCCCGGCGAGTGGTACTATGAGGGGAACCATTCGGAGCCGGTCGCCTGGGCCTCCGGGGAGCCCGATCTTCCCATCACGGGGCAGTCGGGAACGCCGAACGACGTGACCGTGCTCGCCACCGTGACGGGCAGCGACGGAAAACGGGTCACGCTTTCCTTCATCGGACGCGATTAGGGGGCGCTCTTCCCTATCTCCCCTTCCCGCGGGAGGGGGAAGGGGGAGGGTGCTCCCATCGCGTCATCCCGCCTAGTGTCTGTGGATGAGTCCGGAGAGCGCCCGCGCGAGGTGCTGCCCGAGCACGCGGTGTCCTTCCTCGCTGAGGTGGGGGTCGTTCGGCAGGCGCATCCCGCTTGCGCGCAGCAGCCCGGGGACCTCCGCGCGCAGCGGGATCCCGCGGCGGCGGGCGAGCGCGGCGAAGCCCTCCATGTACGGCTGTTCGTCGTCGACGGGGACGGCGACGATGGGGACGCGCCCGGCGCGGTCCTGCATGCGCGCGAGCGCCGCGTCGACGGCTTCGAGCGCGCGGCGGTAGCCCGGGTGGGAGTCTCCCTGCGTGCGGATCGCATCCTCCACGGACGCGGGCCCGATGCCGTGATGGCGCAGCAGGACCCGCGCGTTCTGGAGGGCGCGCTCCGCCCGCAACGCCAGCGCGGAGCGCGCGGCCAGGGGCCGGCGCCAGGCCGGCAGAGGGGAACGGAGGACGACGCGCCCTTCTTCGAGGTAGGGCTTGAGCAGCGGCTGCCGGTTGTAGAAGCTCGCGGACTCGAGCTCCCGGGAGCCGTCGATGACGTCGTTGAAGCAGACCTGCAGGAGGATCAGGTCGGGGCGCGCCGCGTCGAAGAGCCGTTCGAGCGCCAGGGCTTCCTGGGCGGTGCCGTAGCCAGGGGCGGAGTAGACCGTCACGGCCGCTCCGGCGGCCGATGCCAGGGCGCGGGGCCAGACCTGCGACGCGTCGACGCCGGTCCCGAAGGTGTAGGAGTCCCCGAGGGCGAGGATCCGGGGGGCGCCCTCCGGGGCGGGGACGACGTCGAGGCGTCCTTCCCAGCCGAGCGGATGCGGGCGCGGGAGCCCGCCCGAGAGGCGGGCCAGGGCCTCCCCGGCCGCCAGCGTCGAGAGGACGGCGCAGGCGACCAGCGCCGCCTTGCGGAGTCCTGCGCTCACCTGGGCAGGAGCGCGCCTTCCTTGAGCAGCAGGCGGCGCTTCGCGGCGACGCCGCCTTTCGCGCTGAAGCCGGTCATCGAGCCGTCGGCGCCGACCACGCGGTGGCAGGGGACGACGGGCGCGAAGGGGTTCCTTCCGAGCGCGCCCCCGACCGCGCGCGCGGCCTTCGGGCGGCCGATGCGCCGCGCGACCCAGCCGTAGGTGCGGACCTGCCCTTTCGGGATCTCGGCGCAGGCCTTCCAGACCGCCTGATCGAAGGGCGGATACTCCTTCATGGCGGCGAGGACTTTCTCGGGCAGCTTAGCGTTCGGTCGCATTGAACAACTCCTTTTTGCGGAGCAGGCGGTGGTAGGTCACGGCGAAGCGGTGCGCCTCGTCGCGGATGCGCTGAAGCAGGCGCAGCGCAGGGCGGCGCCGTTCGAGGACCAACGGCTCGGGGCGTCCGGGGAGGAAGACCTCCTCCTCGCGCTTGGCGAGCGCGGCGAGCCCCGTGCGGGTCCCGGTCTCCTGCAGCGCGGACTGGGCGGCCCCGAGCTGCCCCTTGCCTCCGTCGATGAGGAAGAGGTCCGGCGGGGCCTCGCCCGCCTTGCGCAGTGCCCGGCAGCGCCGGGCGACGACCTCGGCCATCGCGGCGAAATCATCATTGCGGGCCGCGGTCGTTCTCCGTTCGGCCCGTGCCGCGGGGTCCCGCGGGGTCCCTGCGGCGCCGGCGGCTTCAGAGACCGGGATTCCTTGTATGCGGAAGCGGCGGTAGTGGCTCTTGCGGGGCTCTCCGGCCTCGAAACAGACCATCGAGCCGACGACCTCCCGGCCGAAGAGATGCGAGATGTCGAAGCACTCGACGTGGTGGGGGGGCTTCGGCAGGCCCAGCGCTTCCTGGAGGTCGCTGACCGCCTGCGAGGCGTCGAGGCGCTCGGCGACCTTGCCGGGGCGCACCTCCTCGTAGTGGACGCGCTCGCCCATGTGCTCGAGCGCCGCGATGTTGTCGCGCGCGCGCGCGGCCGCCTCGTACTCCAGGGCCTTCGAGGCGCGCCGCATCTCGGTCCCGAGGCGGGTCTTGAGCTCCGCGTAGCGGCCCTCGAAGAAGAGGACGGCGTCCTCGGCGATGCGCCGGTAGGCGGCGGGGGCGATCCGGCCGGCGCAGGGTGCGGGGCATTCCCGGGTGTGGTAGTAGAGGCAGGAACGGATCTTCTTATCGGCCAGGGGGCGCTCGCGCGAGAAGGCGTAGTCGCAGGGGCGCAGAGGGAAGATCTTCCGCCGCCAGAGGGTCTTCAGGAGCGCGCGCACGGCCGAGACGTGCGGGTAGGGGCCGAAGTAGGCGCCCCCGTCGCGGCGCCTGCGGCGGACCACCGAGACGCGGGGGAAGTCCTCCTCGAGCGAGACCTTCACCCAGGGGTAGGATTTGTCGTCCTTCCACATGACGTTGAAGAAGGGCTGGTGCCGCCGGATGAGCCGGCGCTCCCAGACGAGGGCCTCGCGCTCGCTTGCGCAGGCGATGTAGTCGATCTTGCGCACCAGCGGGGCGAGGACCTGGTTCTTCAGGTCGGCCTTGCGGGGGTTGAAGTACTGGGCGACCCGTTTGGCGAGGTCCACGGCCTTCCCGACGTAGAGCACGCGCATGGCCGCGTCCCGCATGATGTAGACGCCGCAGGCGTGGGGGAGGTGCCGACGGGAAGGGGCGGCGTCTGCGGGCATGCAGGGATGATAGCAAAGCCGGTATCCGTCGACGCCTCCCCCTCACCCCCCCAGACCCCCTCCCCCATGGGATGGGAGAGGGGGGGGGGAGACGATTGACGGGTCCTCGACGGAAAAACTATAATGTCTCCTCGGATAAGACGGCAGACCAAGGAGCATCATTTTATGGCGAAGCTCAAGACCGGACGGCATACCAGCTCGATCAAGACCCAGCGCATGGCGGAACGCCGCGCAGCGCACAACCGCGCCGTCAA
Source organism: Elusimicrobiota bacterium (assembly GCA_041660925.1). Classification (NCBI taxonomy): domain Bacteria; kingdom Pseudomonadati; phylum Elusimicrobiota; species Elusimicrobiota bacterium. The sequence continues at coordinate 87,047 of JBAZVI010000007.1, read as the reverse complement.
GCGCGGGGCGCGCGACGTCACCAAGGAGCTGGCGACCGTCGCCGCCACCAAGGACAAGGCCAAGGCCGAGGAGCTCTACCGCAAGACCTGCTCCGCCTGGGACAAGGCCGCGAAGACGGGCGTCATCCACTGGAAGGCCGCCGCTCGCAAGAAGTCGCGCCTGGCTTTGCAGATGAAGAAGCTGCTCGAAGGGAAGCACGTCGAGCCGGCGCAGGGCAAGAAGGCCAAGAAGAGCAACAGGCCAGCCCCCGCTCCCGCCGTCGCCGCTGCTTAAGAAACGAAAAGGAACCCCCGCCTGCGCTCAAGCGCAGGCGGGGGTTTCTTTTACCTACCTTCATGGGTTCTCCCTCTCCCCAGCCCTCCCCCGAAGGGGAGGAGGCAGTAGGGAATAACGTCTATCTATAGATCCAAACGACCAACCTCTCCAACTCGCAAGCAGGGTCCAGCCAGGCCTTCGACTTGAGCGCGGCTTCGGTCTCGTGGCACGCCCGCAGGGAGGCGAGCAGGCGCGCCTCGCCCGCCTTGTTCACCGCCTGGATGAAGCGGTCCTGTCGGGAGGGACCGAAGACGCGCAGCTGGCCGAACATGTCGAAGCGCGAGATCCCGGCCTTCATCATGCGCTTGGCCTTGAGCTGCTTGTTCACGGCGGTGGTGAGCTGGCGCAGGGGGCCGAAGGCCTCCTCGCCCTCCTCGAACTTCCGGCGCAGGATCCTCAGCGCGGCGACCGGGTCTCCGTCGTCGAGCGCGTTGGCGAAGTCGAAAGGACCGGTCTCGGGCCGGTAGCCGAGGCAGGCGAGGATGGCCTCCTCCGAGGCCTCCTTCCTCTCCCCGAGGAAGAGGCGGATCTTCTCGAGCTCCCCGCGCAGGATGCCCCACTCGCTGCCGACCTCGTCGACGACGAGCGCCGCGGCCGCCTCGGAGAGCGCGAAGCCCAGCCGCTTGGCCTCCTCGCGCAGGCGCGCGCAGGCCTGCTCCGGGCGCAGGGGTCCGAAGAAGACGACGAGCCCGCTGCGGGAGGCGGCGGCGACGACGGAATCCTTGGCGTCGGCCTTGCGCTCGCCGGAGAGCAGGACGAGCACGGTCGAGGGGAGCGGGTCCTTGAGGTACTCGACGAGCGCCTTGCGCCCGCCCAGGCCCAGTTTGACCTCGCGCGAGAGCACGAAGCGGCGCTCGGAGAACATCGGCGGCGTCGAGGCGGCGGCGACGATCTCTCCCGCCTGCGACTCGAGTTCTCCCGCGTAGTCGGAGAAGTTGAAGTCGTCGACTTTCAGGGCCTTGCGCAGGGCCTCGACGGCCTGGCCCTTCCCGGCCGCGTCCTCGCCGACGAAGAGGTAGACGGGCCGGAAACGGCCCTCGGCCCATTCGCGTTCGGCGGCTTCCGGCGTCGCGTCCATCGGGGAGGCCTCAGTACGGGTTGGGGTTGACGGACTTCACCGGCGTCTGGGGGGTCTCGCTGGGCGGAAGTTCGCCGCTGATGCGCCTCTGGGAGGCGCCGCTCACGGAGCCGAAGCCCTCGACGGTGCGCTTGACGATCTGGCGCGCGAGCACGTCCCAGATGAGCTCGCGGGCCTGCTCTTCGGTCATCCCGCCCCGCAGCGTCGGGGCGGTGTAGCTCTGGACGCCCTCGAGGCTGGGCTCGGACCAGAGGATGGTGTTCTTCGTGCGGTCGATGAAGTCGAGGTTCGCGAGCACCGTGAGCTTGTAGGCGGTGGGGGTCAGGACGGTGTCGTACTGGACCGGCACGAGGATGTAGCGGGAGAGCGTGACGACGACGACGCCCTGCGCGTCGGACTCCGGGACGATCGGGTAGCGCCCATCGCGCAGGAACTCGTCGCGGACCCGCAGGGTGAGCTTGTCCTCGAGCCCGAACTGCTGGGTCTTGTTGATCACCGGGCGCAGCGAGATCCTCACGATGTGCTGCGGGAGGATCTGCGGGGCGGGGCGGTAGGAGAGGTCTTCGCTGGCGCAGCCGGCGGCGAGGACCAGGGCCAGGGGGAGGAGCGGCCGGAGGTTCTTTTTCATGTCATTTCACCACGATGTTGACGAGCTTGTTGGGCACGACGACGACCTTGAGCACGGACTTGCCGGCCAGCGCCTCCTTCACCTTGGGCGCGGCGAGCGCGGCCGCCTCGAGCTCCTTGGAGGGGGTGTCCGTGGGGACCTGCAGGCGCTCGCGCGGCTTGCCGTTGACCTGCACGAGCACCTCGACGCGCGTGTCCCGGAGCAGCCGCGGGTCGTACTCCGGCCAGGGCCGCGCCGAGAGGAAGGGCGTCCCGCCGATCCGCTCGAAGAGCTCTTCGGTGATGTGCGGGGCGAAGGGGCAGAGCAGGGTGAGGAAGGTCTCGACGTCGACGCGCGTCGGCGGCTTCTGCGCCGAGAGCTCGTTGAGGTAGATGTCGAGGGCGGAGACGGCGGTGTTGTAATGGAACTCCGCGATGTCGGTGCCGACCTTCTCGATGGTCCGGTTGCGCAGGGCCACGAGGCCGTCGCCCTCCGCGAGCTTCGGCGCGTCCTTGAGGAGGAGCCAGACCCGGCGCAGGAAGCGCACGCGCCCCATGATGTCCTTCATGTCCCAGGGCTTGGGGTCGGCGAAGGGCCCCATGAACATCTCGTAGAGCCGGAAGACGTCGGCCCCGTACTTGGCGAGCACGTCGTCGGGGTTGATGACGTTCTTCTTGGACTTCGACATCTTCTCGACCTGGGCCTCCAGCGCCTCTCCGGAGTCCTTGAGCACGGCTTTCCCGTCCTCGGCGAAGGCGATGTCCCCGTAGCCGTGATAGACGCCGCGGGCGTCGCGGTAGGAGTAGGAGAGGATCATCCCCTGGTGGCGGAGCTTCTGGAAGGGTTCGGAGGTCGAGACCAGCCCCAGGTCGAAGAGCACCTTGTGCCAGAAGCGCGCGTAGAGCAGGTGCAGCACCGCGTGCTCGGCGCCTCCGACGTAGCAGTCCACCGGGGCCCAGGTCTTCTCGGCCTCGGGGTCCCAGGCGCGCGAGGAGTTCTTCGGGTCGATGTAGCGCAGGTAGTACCAGCACGAGCCGGCCCACTGCGGCATGGTGTTCGTCTCGCGGCGGGCCTCGCCGCCGCAGGAGGGGCAGTGGGTGTTCACCCAGCTCACGATGTCCGCGAGCGGCGACTCGCCGGTGCCCGTGGGCTTGTAGTGCCGCACGTCGGGCAGGAGCACGGGGAGCTTGTCCTCGGGGAGGGGGACGATGCCGCACGTCTTGCAGTGCACGATGGGGATGGGTTCTCCCCAGTAGCGCTGGCGCGAGAAGACCCAGTCGCGCAGGCGGTAGGTCACGAGGTGCCGGCCCAGACGCTTCTCCTCGAGATGGGCGAGGATGCGCTCCTTGGCCTGCGGGGTCGGGAGGCCGTCGATGAGAGGGGAGTTGACGGCGACGCCGTCGCCGCAGAAGGCCTTGCCGTCCTTGGCGAGCTCCTCGGCGAGCTCGTCGGTGGGCTTCACGACGATGCGGATGGGGAGGTCGTACTTCACGGCGAAGTCGTAGTCGCGCTGGTCGTGCGCCGGGACCGCCATGATGGCGCCGGTGCCGTAGCCGGCGAGCACGTAGTCGGCCACCCAGACGGGGATGCGCTCGCCGTTGACCGGGTTGACCGCGTGCGCGCCCGTGGGAACGCCGGTCTTCTCCTTCTGCAGCTCGGTGCGCTCGAGCTCGCTCTTGCGCCGCGCCTTGTCCACGTAGGCCTCGACCTCGCTCTTCTGGTCGGGCACGACGATCTGCTCGACGAGCGGGTGCTCGGGGGCGAGGACGAGGTAGGTCGCGCCGAAGAGGGTGTCGGGCCGCGTCGTGAACACCGGGACCGCGTGGTTGCGGAGGGTGAAGATGACCTCGGCGCCCTCGGAGCGGCCGATCCAGTTGCGCTGCATCGCGAGCGTGGACTCGGGCCAGTCGAGCGTCTTGAGGTCGTCGAGGAGTCGGTCGGCGTAGGCGGTGATCTTGAGCATCCACTGGCGCATGGAGCGGCGTTCGACGAAGGTCCCGCAGCGCTCGCAGGAGCCGTCGTAGACCTCTTCGTTGGCGAGGCCGGTCTTGCAGGAGGGGCACCAGTTGATGGGGCTCTCGGCTTCGTAGGCGAGGCCCTTCTTGTAGAGCTGCAGGAAGATCCACTGCGTCCAGCGGTAGTACTCCGGGCTCGTCGTGTCGACTTCGCGGTCCCAGTCGTAGGAGAAGCCGAGGGACTGGATCTGGCGCCGGAAGTTCGCGATGTTGCGCTGGGTGACGATGCGCGGATGCTCGCCGGTGGCGATGGCGTGGTTCTCGGCGGGCAGGCCGAAGGCGTCCCAGCCCATCGGGTGCAGGACGTCGTGACCGCGCATGCGCATGTAGCGGCAGAGGATGTCGGTGGCGGTGTAGCCTTCGGGGTGCCCGACATGGAGGCCGTCGGCGGAGGGGTAGGGGAACATGTCGAGGCAGTAGAACTTGCGGCCGGGGCGCGGGGTCTCGGGCGTCTTGAAGAGGCCGGATTCCGCCCAGCGGCGCTGCCACTTCGTCTCGATCTCTTTATAGGGGATGTGGTCGTCGATGGACATGGGTTGATTATACATATTGAGCGCGCGCTCTTGAGGAACGGCGCGCGCTACCTTACTGCCCTCTCCCTTCGGGAGAGGGAGGACTTTCCCGGGGATTCTTCCCACCCGGGATTCCCCCCTTGCGAGGGGGGCGGGGTGCCCGCCGGCTTGCTATGATAGTCATCGGAGACGCACCCGGAGGAAGAACATGGAAGCATCCGATTCCCGCTCGCTGCCGGACAACGCCTACGACCCCCTGAAGCCCGGGGAGACCTACGAGCCGATGGTCCCCGCCGCGAAGTCGATCCCGGAGACCACTCTGCGCTCGGTGGGCTTCGGCCTCTTCTTCTGCGTCCTCTTCACGGTGGCCTCCGCGTACTCCGGCCTCAAGGTCGGGCAGGTCATGGAGGCGGCGATCCCCATCTCCATCCTCGCCATCGGGCTCGCGCGCGTCTTCCCGCGGCACTCGACGATCCTGGAGAACGTCATCATCACCGGCATCGGCGGGGTCTCCGGTTCCGTCGTGGCCGGGGCCATCTTCACCCTGCCGGCGCTCTACTCGCTGCAGCTCGACCCGCATCCGGCGCAGACCATCTTCATCTGCCTCGCCGGCGGCTGCTTCGGCGTGCTTTTCCTCATCCCGCTGCGCCGCTACTTCGTGCGCGAGATGCACGGGCAGTTCCCTTACCCCGAGGCCACCGCCATCACCGAGGTGCTCGTCACCGGGGAGAAGGGCGGCTCGCAGGCGAAGCTTCTGCTCCAGGCGACGCTCATCGCCGGCGTCTACGACTTCTTCGTGACCACCTTCAAGGTCTGGAAGGAGTTCATCGACTTCCAGTTCATCCCGGTCATGAGCGCTCTCAACCAGAAGGCGAAGGTCGTCGTGCGCTTCGACGCCGTGGCCTTCATCCTCGGCCTCGGCTACGTCATGGGCCTGCGCTCCTCGATGATCCTCTGCGCGGGCGGCCTGCTGGCGAACTTCGTGCTCGTGCCGCTGGTCTGGTTCATCGGGCGGCACTCCCCCGAGCTGGCCGTTTATCCGGCCCTCAAGCCCATCGCGCTCATGAGCGCCAGTGAGATCTTCCGCGGCTACGTGCGCTTCGTCGGCGTCGGCGCCATCGCGACCGCCGGCATCTTCGGCATCCTCAAGTCGCTGCGCGTGGTCGTGGGTTCCGTCGCCATCGCGGTCAAGGCCTTCCGCCACGGCGGCGGGACCGACGGCCTCGAGCGCACCGATCGCGACGTCTCCATCATGACCATCCTCCTCGGCGTGCTCGCCGCGACGCTGGCGACGGCGGTCTTCTTCGGCTCGCTGCACACGGGCTGGCTCATCGCGCTCGTGGGCCTCACGTTGACGCTGCTCTTCTCCTTCTTCTTCACATCGGTGGCGGCCAACGCCATCGCGACGACCGCGCGCAACCCGGTCTCGGGGATGACGATGCTCACCATCATCGTCTCGAGCGTCGTCCTGCTCAAGTTCGGCCTCTCGGGCACGACGGGGATGTTCTTCGTCATGGCCATCGCCGGCATGGTCTGCACGGCGCTCTCGGCCTCGGGACAGACCATCACCGACCTCAAGACGGGCTACTGGCTGGGCTCGACGCCCGCCGCGCAGGAGCGCGTGAAGTTCCTCGGGGTCATCGCGGCCGCCGCGGCCTCGGGCCTGACCATCGTGATGCTCGCCAAGGCCGGCTACTACTTCGGAGACGCCCCGCTCGGGACTCCCGAGGGGGCGGTGCTGGCCGCGCCGCAGGCCTCGCTGATGAAGGCGCTCGTCGAGGGCTTCATGAACCGGCAGCCCATCGCCTACGTCCTCTTCGGCGCGGGCGCCGTCGTCACGATCGCCCTCGAGATGCTCGGCGTGCCCTCGCTCGTGTTCGCGCTGGGCATGTACCTGCCGCTCGAGCTCAACACGCCGGCGCTCGTGGGCGGCTTCCTCCATCACCTCGTGACCGGCCGGGCCGCGAAGCTCGGCGGCGAGGCGGGTCGGTCCGTGCGCGAGCGCGGGGTCATCATCGCCTCGGGCCTCATGGCCGGCGGCGCGCTCGGAGGCGTGCTCGGCGCCGCGCTGCGGCTGGTGCCTGGATTCAAGGAAGAGTGGATCGTGACCCCCTTCTACGGCACGGAGAGCATCTCTCAGGGAGTCTCGCTCGTCCTCTTCCTCTCCCTCTGCGCCTACGTCTGGTTCGTCTCGACCCGCCGCGCGGACGGGAAGACGGCCTAGGAGCCGACGAGGATGAGAAGGATACCGGCGGGGGGGATCAACCTCTTCCAGCTCATCTACATCCTGGTGCGCGAGTACCAGGAGAAGACGGGCCGGCCGGCGATGAACCTCTCGCTGGGGAATCCCGACACCGTCCCGGCCCGGCGGATCCTCGAACTGCAGGCCCGGTTCGCCGCCGACCCGGGCTTCGACTACCACACCTACGCCGAGGAGAACGACCTCCGGCGCTTCGCGGAGGGGATGGTCGAACTCCACTCCGGGGTCCGGGCCGCCGAGCACCCGGGTCTGCGGGTGCTGCCCATCCCGGGCATCAAGAACGCGACCGCCTTCATCCCGCTCGCCTGCGGGCTCCATCTGCCGGACCGGCGACGTCGGGAGCGCTTCATCCTCGCCTCCAACCAGCCGGCCTACGACGTCATCGGGACCTGGGCGGGCGGTTATCTGGGCGCCGAGCGGGTCGTCTGGCCGCTGGTCCCCGAGGAGGGGATGCGCCTGAACGTCGGGCGCCTGCGCGAGGCCTGCGGGACGCGCAAGCCCGACCTCGTCTTCGTCATCCGCCCCGGCAACCCGGCCTCGGTCGGGGCGAGCGCGGCGGAGTGGAAGGAGCTCATCGCCTTCTGTCTCGAGACGGGCGCCCGCCTCGTCAACGACGCCGCGTACGTCGGGCTCGCCGGTCCCGCGCACGTGCCGCTGGCGGCCGTGGCGAAGGATTTTCCGGGCCTCGAATGGCTCGAGCTCTACTCGGTGAGCAAGTCCTTCAGCGACCCCGGGGCGCGCCTGGGTGCGCTCATCGGGTCGAAGGACTTCGTCGAGGACTTCATCCTCATCAAGGGGAACTCCGAGTCCGGTCCCGTTCCCTATGTCATGGCGGCCTACGGCGAGTTCTTCTCGGAGGGGGACGCCGCGCGCACGGCCCTCGCGGACCTGCGCGCGATGTACCGCCGCCGCATCGACTACGTCGTCTCCCGGCTGAAGGCCGCGGGCCTGCGGGAGGCCTGTCGCTGCGAGGACGGCTTCTTCACGCTCTGGCGCGTGCCCCGGCGCGCGTTCGGGGCGGACCTCGCCTCGGACCCCCGCGTCGCGGGTCTGCCGCCGCACGAGGCCTTCAACCGTCTCGTCATCTCCGAGACCGGTCTCGTCGGGGTCCATTTCCTCGCCCCGGTCGGCGGGCCGATGATCCGCTACGGGGTCTGCAGCGACGTCCTCGACCCTGCCTTCCAGAAGCGCTTCGAAGAGGCGCTCACGCGGCTTCATCCCGAATACTGAGTATCCGTTCCCTTCCGCCTCTGGCACCTCCCGGGGTCAGACGTGAACTTTCGCAACTTATTTGGGCGATGGACGGACGCGTATAACGCGTTTCCCAGTGCGGAAATGCATTTTATCGAAGGGATGCGCGATTAACGCCTCCAAAATAAGTTGCGAAAGTTACTGTGCCTGACGCCGATATCTAATACTTGACTTTTAAAGTCAACTATGTTATGCTATCCGTACTTCACGCCCTCAAGGAGGCAGAACATGGCGGACACGCTCGTGCAGAAGCAGGCCCCGGACTTCAAGACCGTCGCCGTCTATAAGAAGAGCTTCAAGGAGATCCAGCTCGCCGACTACAAGGGCAAGTGGGTCGTCCTCTTCTTCTATCCGCTCGATTTCACCTTCGTCTGCCCCACCGAGATCACGGCCTTCAATGACCGCCTCGCGGACTTCCGCAAGGCCGGCGCCGAGGTCCTCGGCTGCTCGGTGGACAGCCAGTTCACCCACCTCGCATGGATCAACACCCCGCGCAAAGAGGGGGGCTTGGGCGAGATCGACTACCCGATCATGTCCGACCTGACCAAGGAGATCGCCCGGGACTACGGCGTGCTCGCCGATGGCGGCGTCGCCCTGCGCGGCCTCTTCCTCATCGACCCTCAGGGGAAGGTCGCCTACTCCGTGGTCCACGACCTCGGGGTGGGACGCAGCGTCGAGGAGACCCTGCGCGTGCTCCAGGCCTTCCAGCAGGTCGCCAAGACCGGCGAGGTCTGCCCGGCGAACTGGAAGGACGGCGCGAAGACGATGAAGGCCGACCCGGTCAAGGCCAAAGAGTACTTCGCCGCGGTCAACTGACGGCCCCTCGTTGACGGACCCCGCCCGCCGGTCCTCTCTCTCCCCGGCGGGCGGACGCTTTCAGGGGGTTTTCAGGCTGCGTTCGAGCCAGCGGAAGATCTGGGCGATGAGCGCGGGCAGGAAGGCGTAGCCGACCATGTAGATGGTCGGCGGGAGTCCCGGAAGCTGTCCGAGCAGCAGCCGCAGCTGCGGGCGGTCGACGTACTCGATCATCCCGATGGCGTTGAAGGTCGCTTCCGAGATCGAACCGACCACGAGCCAGACGCCCATCATGACGAGGTGTCCCTGCCACCAGCGCGCGAGGCCCCAGCGCTCGCGCAGGCGCTCGGCGACGGGCGTCGCGATCATCATGAGCCCCGCCCAGCCCAGGGGGAAGAGCGCCGAGATGTCGTCGTCGATGGGGGTGGGGATGAGAATGAAGATGTTCCGATAGTTCCACCAGTGAGCCGTGAGAAGCTCGAAAAGGAGGCCGATCGAGCACATCAGAACGACTTCCGGCGCGCTCCAGCGCCGCTTGAGGGCGCGCGAAACCGCGATGCCGCCGAGGAAGACCGCCAGGACCGCCGCCTCGGTCAGGGCGGAGCGCAGGGGGATCATGACGGCTCTCCGGAGCGCTTGAGCGCCGCTCGGCCGCTTGCGCCTTCCAGGACGTCGTGGATCGCGCGCGAGCCCCCGGTGAGTATGAGGGCCGTCAGGAGCACGTCGAGGACCGGGATGCGGAGTCCGAAGACCTGCTGGAGGAAGAGGGCCTGGGAACCCTCTCCCGAGAAGGCGTAGAGCGCGGAGCAGAGGACGAGGCAGAAGGCCAGGATGACGACCCTTTTGAGGTATGCCCGCTCCTGGCGGGTGTGTCTGCGGCAGTAGCCGTCGATGCCCGGCAGCGAGAAGAAGGTCTCGAAGCCGACTTCGACGGCCATCGAGAATGCCGCAAGGTACTGCAGAGTCTGCGATATTTTTTCCATCCACCCTCTTCCGGGATGCGTCATCAACGGCGACGTATTTTATGCTATATTGCCCTAACAGTTCAAACGAATCGTATAAATCATAAGAAGGGACGAGGAAGCCATGACCATCAAGCCATTCTACACGACCGGTGAAGTCGCCCGCATGCTGGGGGTCAGCCCCGCCACCATCTTCCGCGCCGTCGAGAAAGGCCAGCTCAAGGCCTCCGCGACGCCGGGCGGGCACAACCGGGTCGCCCGCAAGGACCTCGAGGAGTTCGCCAAGAGTCTCGGCGTCGACGCCAAGGCCCTGACGCCCGGCAAGACGCGCGTGCTCGTCGTCGAGGACAACCTCGCCGAGCTGCGGGTCATGCAGCGCGGGCTGCAGAAGGAGCCGGGCTTCGAGGTGCAGACGACGGCCTCGGGCTACGGCGCCGGCTACCTCACCAAGGCCTTCCGGCCCGACGTCATCCTGCTGGACATCTTCCTCTCCGACCTCGACGGCCGGGAAGTCGTCAAGATCATCCGGGCCGACCCCGAGCTCAAGGATACGATCGTCCTCGCCGTCACCGCGGCGAGCGACGCGAAGGACCTCAAGGAGATCGAGGCCGCCGGCGTCGACGAGATCATCCGCAAGCCGATCCCCTCGGCCGAACTGCGCGCGAAGATCCTCAAGCTGCTCGAGTAGGGATGCCCGAGGACAGGGAGTCGGATCCCAAGCGCGCGGCGCCGGGGGGGGCGCCCCGCTATGAAGCGGGACGGAAGTTCGCTTGGTGGGGGACGCTGCTCCTCCCGTTCCTCCTCGTCCTGCTTCCCCTTTACCGTGCTTTGCGCGAAGAAGTGGACCTCAAGGCCGCCCTCGCGACCGTGCTCCTCTTCGAGGTCGTGGTCTTCCCGGCCGAGGCCTTCTCGGTCTGGCGCGGGCACTGGGTCTACAACGAGGCGCGCATCTGGGGACCGCGCCTGTTCGGGGTCCCCGTCGAGGAGCCCCTCCTTTATTACGTCTTCCCCGCGCTCATCGTCATAACCGCCTTCCACGCCATCCGTGCGGCGCTCGCGCGCAGGGAGGGGCGATGAGGCTGCCGCTCTACTTTTTGAGCACTCTCCTCTACTTCTGGCTCCCGGCCGCGGCGCTGGCCTGGAAGGTCTACCCGGGGCTCGACCGCCTCTCGCGCCGGGCCTTCTGGCTCACGCTCGCCGTCTTCGTGCCGCTGACCGCCGCGATGGAGTTCGTCTGCCTCCGCCTGGACGTCTGGACCTTCTCCGAGGCGAAGGACCCGCTGCTCGGCCTGCGGATCTTCGGCGCCCCCGTCGAGGAGTTCCTCTTCTGGTTCGGGGCCCAGCCCTTCGTGCTCTTCTCCTACCTCGCTTTCCGCCGCCGCTTCGGGAGGGCCCTGTGAAGCTTCTCCTTTGGGAGGCCTGGTCCTATCTCCAGGTGCCGCTCTTCTGGTGGCTCTTCCGGCGCTACGCGAAGCGCGAGGTCCTCGGCGACATCGTCGCGGGGACGCTCTTCGGGCTCTTCTTCGAGTGCGCGACGGAGCCGCTCTGGGATTACCACTTCCATCTGACCTTCTTCAAAGACATCCCGGTCTCGGTGCCGCTGGGCTGGGGCGTCATGTACGCGCAGGTCTGCTGGCTCTCAGAGCTCATGTACCGGCGGGTCCTGAAGGCGCCGGGCATCCGTTCCGGGGACAAGCGGGTGTTCCTTTTCGACGTGCTCGCAGGGCTCCTCATCGGCTTCCCGCTCGAGACGATCGGCTACCGGGCAGGCATCTGGGAGTACCGCGCCCTGGACTGGTCCGCGGGGACGGTGCCCTTCTTCGGGATGCCCTGGGAGCTTCTTTTCGGCTACGCGTTGACCATGATGGTGGCGCCGAGCTTCGTGCGGCAGTGGCAGGGAGCCTTCGAGGCGGAGAGATGATCTTCGGAGAGTCCTCCTCCGATACGCGGGGCAATGAGCCCATCTTCGTCGAACGACGCCAGATATTCTTCACGGCCTGCGTCGCGCTTCTGGGCGCAGCGACCGGCCTCCTGCCGGGAAGCCCTTTCCCCATCGGATTCTGCATCGCCACGTTCTCCTCCGCGCTCATGCACGTCGCGCTTTTCCTCTTCTTCCCCCGGCTGAAGCGTTCTCATTTCATCGCCGCGAACTGCGCGAACATCCTCATCACGGCCGCCGTCATCCACTATACCGGAGGAGTCACCTCTCCGTTCGTCATCTGCCTGCTCACCATCCTCATCTCGGGCGCCGGCTACGAGATCCTGCCGCGCTACACCATCCCCGGCATCATGTGCGTCTACGCCTCCGTGGTCGGTCTGGAATTCACGGGGCTGCTCCCGCCGGTCGCGTTCACGGCGCAGGGACTCTACGCGAATCCTCTCCTGCTCACGCTCGTCGGCCTCGCCACGCTGGCGTTCTTCTTCATCTCGGGAACGATCTATGAGACGACCGTCCAGCGCCTGCGCGAGCAGGTCCGCCGCGACAGCGCGCGGGCGCAGGAGACGCTCCTGCAGATGTCGCGCATGGAGGCGCACTCCCAGCTCGGGGTCACGGTTTCCAAGATCGCTCACGACATCCGCGGCCCGCTCGGGGCGGTGCGCGGTTTCCTCGAGACCCTCGAGGCCGACGGGCGTCTGCAGGGCGACGACAAGGAGGACGGCGCGCTCATGCGCTCGGAGCTCGGTCGGGTCAACGCCCTCATCGACCGCATGGTCCGCTACGTGAAGCCCGGCGCCGGCGTCCATGAGCCGCTTGACCTCGGCCTCTTGCTTGACGACGTTCTCGGCGTGGCCCGCTTCTATCCCGGCGCCTGGCTCATCCGCTTGGAGATGGAGCTTCCTGCGTCGGGCGCCTGCATCGTCCGGGGCGACAAGGGACAGTTCCAGCAGGCCTTCTTCAACCTCGTCAAGAACGCGGTGGAGGCCCTGCGCGAGCGCAAGGGCGGGATCATCCGCGTCCGGCTCACTCCCGAGGAGGGGACGGCGGCCTTCCGCATCGCCGACGACGGCCCCGGCTTCCCGCCCCAGGCGCTCGTGCGGCTCGGGAAGGAACAGTTCACGGCCCGGGCCGAGGGCGGAGGGCTCGGCCTCCTCATCGTGCGCGAGATCATCGAGGCCCACGGCGGGACGGTCATTTTCTCCAATCGTCCCGAGGGAGGAGCCGAGGTCTGCGTGCGCCTGCCGTCCGTCGTCCCGGGCGTCGCGCAGAGGCCGGGCGCATGAGGGGCTCCCTTGTCATCGCGCTCGCCGTCCTGCTTCTGGCGCCCGCGTCCGCTCGCGCCTCCGGTTATGAGTTCGAGGGCATCGGCACCCGGCACGTTTCCCGGGCCGGCGCCGCGACGGCCGACGCGAAGGACTGGAGCGCCGTCTACTGGAACCCCGCCGGGCTCGCGAGCGCGCCCCGCTCCGTCGGCGTGCAGGTTTTCGGCGGGTGGGCCTTCCCTCGCGACTCGGATTCGCTCTCGTCGCTCTCCTCCCTGGGCCTGGCCTACGGGAAGGACACCCTTCCCGCTACCTTCGTCCTCGGCGCCGCGGGCGCCGTCGTGCCGGTAGGCGAAAGCGCCGCGCTCGGCCTCGGCGTCTATACCCCGCTGCTCCAGGGGCTCGACTTCCAGGAGACCTCGACCTCCGGCGCGCGCACGCGCTTCAAGGGCTCGGCGACAGTGTTGACGACCAATGTCTCCCTGGGCGTGCGACTCACCGAGAGTCTGCTGGCCGGCTTCGGTCTGGATTTCCTTTACGGCCGCATCGAGAATATGACCGAGATCCGGGACATGCCGACTGCCGCGCTCGGAGGCGCCCTCACCGACCTCGACGGCGGCTACGCGGGCAGCGGCTACGGGCTCGAGAGCGTGCTCGGCCTGCTCTGGACCCCGCATCCCCGCCTCACGCTGGGGCTGACGGCCCGCAGCGGGGCCGAGGTCATCATCCGCGGCGAAGCGCATTCGTTCTGGAGAAGCACCGCGTTCGGCACTCTCGGAGACGAGCACAGCCGCTTCCGCTATCCCGTGCATCATCCGCCCACCCTCGACACCGGCCTCGCCTGGCGCGCCTCCGACGCCTGGACCCTGACCTTCGACGTGCACCAGACCTTCTGGCGCTGCTTCACGAGCGCGATGACCTTCGACACGGCGGGGACGTTGCTCGCCAATACCACGAACAGCTATCATTGGCGGGACACTTGGAAGGCGCGCTTGGGCTCGTCCTGGCGAACCGGGCCGAAAACGGAGCTGCTCGCGGGCTATTCCTACGACCGCTTCGCCGTGGACGCCGCGTCCGTGGACTTCGCGACGGCGGTGGACGTCCCTATGCACCGGGCCTCCGTCGGCTGGGGCCAGCGCTGGACCGATAGCTTCTCGACCCTGCTCGGAGCCATCGGGGGCTACGGCGAGCGCAAGGTCGGGCCCAAGCGGTACGCACTCTCGGGCGTGCAGCTCATGGCTGAGTCGCAGTTGAAGTTCTAGGCGGGAGCGGAAGGGAGGGCGGATGCGGACGGTCCGGCGTTTCCTCATCGTCGACGACGCGGAGGCGGTGGTGCGCCTCCTCGTGCGCTACCTCGTCAAGGCCGGACACGAGGCCAAAGGCGCCGCGAGCGCCGAGGACGCGCTCGAACTCCTCGCGCGCGAGTCGTTCGACCTCATCTTCCTCGACGACGGCCTGCCCAAGATGATGGGGCTGACCGCCATTCCCGAGATCCAGAAGCTCTCCCGTGCGCCTATCGTGATGATCACCGGCCTCGACAGCGAGGACATGCGCAAGGACGCCGCGCTGCTCGGCGCGCACTGCGTCCTCCTCAAACCCATCGAATTCGAAGCGCTCGCCGCGCGGGTCCGGGAGCTCCTGGGTCCAGACGCTATTTGAGTTTCTTTTCCTTAACTCCTCCTCCTGCGGGAGGAGGAAAGGAGGAGGGGGCTCCCGCAGCTCGTTAAGTGCCTGGCACTTGATTCTGGCACTTGACTGATCGAACGACGACTGCTCGGCGGCGCCGAGCGCCTGATAACGTCACTCGACCATCTTCTTCAGCAGGACCTGGGCCTTCTCGTTGGAGGGGTCCTTGACGAGGACCTTCTGCAGGTGGGCGGCCGCCTCCTTGAGGCGGCCGGTCTCGTAAAGGGTCTTGCCGAGGTTCAGGTGCGCGTCGACCTGGCCGTCGTCGACGGCGAGCGAGCGCTCCCACCAGGAGATGGCCTCCTCGCGCTTCCCCACGGTATACGCGATGTTCCCGAGGTTGTTGAGCGGGCCCGGCCGTCCGGGCAGGTGGAGCGCGGCCTGCTCGTAGAGCGGCACCGCGCGCTCCCAGCGGCGCGCTTTCGCGTAGAGCCAGGCCAGGTGCTCGGCGAGGTCGCCGTTGGCGGGCTCGGCGCGCAGACGGACCTCGAGCTCGTCGAGCGCCGCGCGCAGCTCCGGAGTCTGCTCGACGTGGAAGCCGGGCTCGCGCGCGAGCCGCCGGTTGGCGAGCGCGGGCGCCGCGGCGAGCCAAGCCCACGACGCCGTAGCGAGCGCGAGGATCGCCGCGCCCGCGAAGCGCCCGGGGAAGGTCGGCAGGGGCTCCCGGCGGCCCGCGGCCGAGGCGGCGCCGCCGAGCAGGGCGAAGAGGAGGAAGGCGGAGACGCCGAAGCGGAGGTCGGGTGAGAAGACCGCCTGGCCGAACAGGGCCGCCGCGCCGAGCAGAGCGCCGAGGGCCCAGCGGGGGACGGGCGGCGCTCCGGCGGCGGGCGCCAGCCGGCGCAGCGCGGCCGCGGGCACGGCGAGGAAGAGCAGGAGACCGACGAGGCCCGTCTCGCAGAGGGTCTGAAGATACTCGTTATGAGCGAAGTTGACGATGACCTTCTGCTCCGGCCAGAGCGCGCGCAGGGCTTCCGACGCGTAGGCGGGGAACTCGACATGGAAGCGGCCCAGCCCGCAGCCGATGAGCGGGTGGGCCCGCCACAGGGCGAGCGCGTCGCGCCAGATGAGGCCGTGCGTCCACTCGCGGCCGCGGAAGAGCCACAGCGCCAGGGCGGCGAAGAGCGCGGCGCTCGACAGCGTCACGATGCGCGCGCGTCCCCTGAGGATCATGATGCCGAAGAGGGCGCCGGCGAACACGAGGCCGGCGAAGGCCGCGCGGGACTGGGCCGCCCAGAGGGCTCCGGCGCAGAGCAGGGCCGAGACCCCGGCCGCGGTGCGGCGGGCGAGGGTCTCCTCGTCGAGCGCGAGGGCCAGCGCGGAGGGCAGGGAGGCGGCGAGGAAGGCGGCGAGGAAGATGGGGTTGCCGAAGGTGGCGATGGGGCGCTCGAGGCGCGGGACCTGGAGGATCCCGATCCCTCCGAAGGGCTGGAGGAGCGCGTAGGCCGCCAGGAGTCCCGCGGCTCCGGCCAGAACCCGCGGAGCCGTCCTGGGTTCGCGCAGGAGCGGCCAGGTCTGGGCGGCGGCGAAGAAGGCGGCGGCCGAGAAGAGGATGCGGACCAGTTCGGGACGAGAGACGCCGCGCTCGGGGGAGAGCGCATAGAAGAGGAGCCCGCCCGCGGCGTAGAGCGCGACGGGGAGGTCGAGCGGGGTGCGCGTCCACTCGGCGCGCGTGCGGCGGAGCCAGGAGAGGGCGAGGGTCAGGAGCGCGGACGCGGTCCCGGCCTCGAGGGCGAGGAGCTTCCAGCGCAGGATCTTCTGGTCGGGGACGAAGGCGAGGGCGGCGAAGAGCGCCGCCCAGAGTAGAGCCGCAAGCGCTCCGCCCTCCTCCGTCGACGGCGAAGGGGACGGCGGAGCGCTCGCCTTAACGGGTCTTCGCTTGGACATTCTTCAGCACGCGCGCGACGATGCGGCTCTGGCGGGCGAACATGCGCTTCTTGTCCGCCGGGCGCAGATCGTCGTAGCCGGCGAGGTGCAGGGTCCCGTGGGCGACGAGGGTGAGGAGCTCCTCGAGGGGACCGTGCCCGAGCTCCGCGCCCTGGCGGCGCGCGGCGTCCGAGCCGACGTAGACGTCCCCGAAGGGGAGCGTCTCCCCGTGCGGAACGCCCTTCTGGGGCGGATAGAGGAAGGCGATGACGTCGGTCGTGCGGTTCCTTCCCAGGTGCGCCCGGTTGAGCCTCCGCATCTCGGCGTCGGGACAGAACACGACGCAGAGCTCCCCGCGGCGCCGCGCCAGGGGCCCGAGACCCGCGCGTGCGGCGGCGAGCAGGAGGCGGCGCATGGAGGGGCTTCGGGGGACGCGGCCGAAGAGGAGGATGTTCATTTCTTCTTCTCCCAATGATCGAACGCGCGGATGATCTTCTTGACGAGCGGATGACGCACGACGTCCTCTTCCAGGAAGTGCGTGAAGCTCACTCCTTCCACGCCGCGTAGGATGCCCTCGATGAGGACGAGGCCGGAGCGGCCGGTGACGAGGTCCACCTGCGTGACGTCGCCCGTCACGACGACGCGCGAGCCGGTGCCCATGCGGGTGAGGAACATCTTCATCTGCTCGACCGTCGTGTTCTGGGCCTCGTCGAGGATGATGAAGGCGTTCTCGAGCGTGCGCCCGCGCATGTAGGCGAGCGGGACGATCTCGATGATCTCGTCGCCGCGCCAGAGTCGGAACTTGTCGGGTCCGATGATCCCGTAGAAGGCGTCGTAGAGCGGCTTGAGGTAGGGGTGCACCTTCTCGTAGAGGTCTCCGGGCAGGAAGCCGAGCTTCTCGCCGGCCTCGACGACGGGGCGCGTGAGGACGATCCGCGAGACCTCCCGCGACTTGAGGGCGCGGACCGCGGCGGCCACGGCGAGATAGGTCTTCCCGGTCCCCGCGGGCCCGATGCCGAAGGCGAGGTCGCCGGAGAGGATGGCGTCGCAGTAGTCCTTCTGCCGGGGGGACTTGGGGCGGATGACCTTGCCGTACGCGGTCACGAGCACCGCGTCCGCGGGCACGGCTTCTCCCGCGGGGGCCGGGAGCGCGGGGAGCGGCTCCTCCTCGAGCGACTGTCCGCGCCGCACGCGCTCGAGGCGCTCCAGCAAGCGCTTGTGCGCCTTCTGGACCCGCCCGGCGACGCCGCGCAGGGTCACCTGCAGGCCGTGAGACTCGGCGTCGTGGCGGACGTAGATCTCGACGTCGTACTCCTTCTCGAGGCGGCGCAGGTGCGCGTCCTGCTCTCCGAGGAGCAGCACGGCCTCCTTCTCTCCTTCCAGGCGGATCTTCTTCGTGATCATAGGGGCTCCTTCATCAGGGCGCTGCGGGAGAGTCCGAGTTCGGCGGCGAGGGCGTCTCCCGAAGGTCCGACGCCCTGGAGTCCTTCGAGGGCCCGGGCCTGCAGCGCGCGCAGCGGCAGGGAGAGTCCGGCCTCTCCGGCGGCGCGCAGCAGGCCCAGCAGGGCGTCCGCGCGCGGGACGGAGGGCTCCCGCGAGAGGTCTTCGGCGGCCCGCAGCACGAGCGCGCGGGCATGGGCGGCGTCGGGGAGCGCGTCGGCGCCGACACCGCAGCGCGCCGCCTCCGCGGCGGCGCGCAGGAGCTCCAGGGGGTCTCCTCCGCCGAGGGAGGCGCGCAGGGCGGCCGTCCAGGCGCCGAGCGCGCGCCCGCGTCCGCCCGCCGGGGGAGAGAGCTCCAGCACGGCTCGCCGGCGCTCGCCGGAGAGGAGGGCGTCGATGCCGAGACGGCCGGGGCCGAAGACGTTGGAGGCGAGGGCCTCATAGTCGGAGCCGTCGGCTTCCAGGAAGGCGTTCGCGAGCGCGGCCGCGGCTTCCGCGTCGCGCGGAGCGAAGCCCTCGCGCAGGCGCACGTCGAGCGCGAGCCGGCCGGCGTGCGTCACGGCGGCGAAGCAGCGCGTGTTCTCGCGCAGGCGGCGGTCGCGCAGGCGCAGGCGCAGCACCGAGACCGAGCGGAGCTCTCCGCGCCGTCCCTCCGCCGTGCGCCGGAGCAGGACCTCCGTCTCGAGGTCGTAGACGGAGCTCTCCGGGAGGGCGCGGGGGAAGCCGAGGGCGCCCGTGAGGTGCTCGAGCGTCGCGGCGTGCGCGGCCCAGCGCCGGGGGCCCTCCGACTGCTCGCGGAACTCGCGCTCGAAGGTCCCGGCGGGGCCGCCGCGCTCGGCGCTTCCGGGGAGGGCGCGCAGGGCGGCCGCGAGCCGCGTGCGCGGGCCCTCGTCGCCGGTCTCGCGCTCGGAGAGGAGAGCGGCGCGCGCGGCGCAGCGCAGGGCCCTGAGGGCCGGCCCCTCCGCCGGAGTCGGCGACTCCCAGGTCCAGAAGGAGAAGGCCTCCAGGCGCATGCGCCAGGCCTCGAGCAGGCGCAGCGCGCGACGCGCCTCCTCCGGGGAGGCGTGCGCGCGGGTATGGGCGTCGAGGTGGCGCTGTACGGCGCGGGCGTCCGGCGCCGGACCCTCGTCGAGCCAGGCGGCGCGTGCCGCCGCCGGGTCGGCGAAGAGCGCTGCGGAGGACGGAGCCAGGGCGCGGTCGAGGTCGGAGGCGAACGCCGCGAGCGCCTCGCGCAGGGCCGGCCGCCAGGAGAGGGACCGGCGGGAATGGGGCGCGAGCGCCCCCGGGCAGGGGCAGACGCCCGGTCCGCCCCAGCGCGCGAGGCCGTGCGCGCAGGCGGAGGCGCCGGGCAGGCGCAGAGCGGCCTCCTCGGGAGGAGGGAAGAGGTCGAGGGCCCGCGAGGGCGAGGCGAAGGCGAAGGCGGTCTCCCGCGCGAGCAGGTCGAGGGCCTCCGCGAGCGCCCGTTCTCCTCCCCGGTCGCCGGAGAACGCCTCGGCCGGGGCGGCGACGAGCATCGTCTCGGAGGCGTCGTTGACCCGGAAGCCGTCGACGAGCCGGCGCGCGAGGGCGCGGGCCCCGCCGGCCGCCAGGCGTCCGGAGGCGGCCGACGCGGAGAGCCGCGCGTCGCGGAAGAGGACGGTCAGGGTCTTCCCGCCCCCGCTCCAGCGGTAGGGACGGCGCGGCTCGAAGCGGGCTCCGTCGACGAGCTGCCAGGCCCGGCCGCCGATGGGGCGGACCTTCTCGAGAAGCGAGGGGTCGAGGAGGGCGAAGCGCAGGCCCGTTTCCGCGAGAAGCTCGAGGGTTCCCGCGTCCGCGGCTCCTTCCGGGAGCCAGCAGGCTTCGGGCTCCCGCCGGAAGCGGCGCCGGAAGTCGGCGAGTCCCCAGGCGAGCGCGGCGCGGCGCTCCTCCGGCGAGGCGAGCGGGAGGATCAAGGAGGGGTGCGGACAGGCGAGGGCCCCTCCGCGGCCGCGCCGGCGCGCCGAACGGTCGGCCGCGAGGACGAGGGCGTAGGCGCGGGGCTGCTCGCGCTCGAGCCAGGCGAGCAGGGAGGGGGCGAAGCTGAAGGAGACCCGCTCGAGGACGTTCGCGCTCGCGCGGGGCCGTCCGTCCTCGTCGCGCAGGGAGGCCTCGAGCAGGGGGCCGACGACGGTGTGATAGAAGCGCTCGTGGGCGTCCCGGAACGGGAGCGCGGAGGGATCCGCGTCGACGCGCTCGAGCCAGGGGTCGTCGCAGGGGGGGAGGTCGAAGTGCAGATGCAGCGCGACCAGCTTGTTCTTCACTCGTGAAATCCTACCGGATTTCCCGGCTATTCGTGATCGTAGTCGCTCGGGTAGTCGTTGCCGGACTCGACGATGTCGGCGTTCCCGCTCTCGGGGCCCCCGGAGGAGGCCTCGGGCTCGGCGTCCTCGTCCGGGCGCCGCTCGGCCCGGGGGGCCGCGCGGCGGCTCCTCGGCTTCGTCGGCGCCGGCTCATAGGCCTTCGCGTCCCCGATCTTGGAGGGGTCGAGGATGAGGAAGCGCTGGCGGTCGGACGCCCCGCCGGTGATCTCGGTCGCTTCGTACGTGGTGATCCCGGTCGATACGCGCACGGGAAGGAAGAGTTCGTCGCCGAAGCGGATGAGCGCTCCGGTGGGCACGCGCAGCGCGTCGGCACGCTCCTGGGTGACGATCTCTCCCTCCCAGCTCGTCCCCGGCTCGAGCGCGTAGCCGTACTCGAGGAGCGCCGTGACGCTTCCGCCGGGGGCCACCTTCTGCCCCGCGACGTCGAAGCGGACGTCCTCGACGCGCGCCTGGAGGCGGCGCGAGGGACGGCGAGGGTCCCAGAAATCGATGAGCTGCCCCTTGCGCACGAAGGCCATGTCGCCGGGCCGGACGTGTCCGAGAAGGCGCAGCTTGCGGGCGGCCTCGACGAGCGCGGTCCCGGAGGGGACGACGGTCTTCGGCCGCGCGAAGACGCGGGTGACGTAGCAGCGGACGGGGCAGTTCACGGCGTTGGGGCGGTAGGTCTTTCCCCAGCGGTCCTGCATGATCTGCTCCGAGATGGAGCCCTGGCTGTCCTTCATCGCCGCCATCTCGCGGGAGAGCATGCGGGCGAGGTCGGTCTTCGGCTCGACCCAGGTCCCGGAAGAGACGAGGATCTCCTCGACGCGGCCGTCGATGGGCGCATTCAGGCGCAGGAGCTCCTCGGCGGAGACCGTGCCCCGTACGCGTACCACGGCGCGCAGGGGGCCGCGGCGCAGCTCGCCGACCTGCTGGGCGGCGGCCGGCGCGGCGAGGACCGTCCAGAGGACGAGGAGCGTCAGTGCTTCGCGCAAGCCTTCTCCTTTCTCGCCGCGAACTTGGCGTTCTCGCCCTTCCAGAGGTTCTGAAGGAAGGCCTCGTAGGTCCAGGGCATGAGCTGCTCGAAGAAGGCCGCGAGGGCCTCCGCGTAGGCCTGGATCTCGATCTGCGCGTGCGCGTCGGCGCGCAGCGAGAGGTAGTTGATGAGGCTGCGGGCGTTGACGGTCCAGAAGAACTCGGTGTAGAGGGCGACGGGCAGGGCCATGCGGGCCATCTCCCGGGCGACCCCGGCGTCGATGAGGTCCTTGTAGGCGCGGTAGGACTGCTCGAGGGACTCTCGGTACGTGCGCGTGAGGGCGGCGTCGTCGAGGTCGGCGGCCACGGAGCCCTGCCGGTTCTTCCGGTCCTGCGCGCGCCAGCGCTCGGGGACGTAGAACTCCTCGGAGGTCTCGGTGTAGCGGAAGCTGATCTCGTTGTAGGAGGACCAGCGGTGGCGGAACCACTGCCGGGCCACGAAGATGGGGCACTTGACGTGGAACTTGAAGACCGCGTGCTCGAAGGGGGTGAGGTGCTGATGCTTGAGGAGGTAGGTGATGAGTTCGCGGTCCTTCGCCTCGCCCTTGGTCGTGCCCGCGTAGGATACGCGCGCGGCGCGGACCACGCCTTCGTCGCTGGCCATCGCCTCGACGAGCCGGACGAAGCCCTTGTCGAGCGCCTTGATCTCTTTCATCCCTTTCTCCTTGGCACGGGATGCTCCGCATCCCGTGGGGGTATTCTAGAAACTTTTGACCGGCCTCAGTGGAGGATGAGGCGCTTGCGCTCCGCGCCCTCCGGCGCCTGCCCGTCGTCGCGGAACTTGACCATGTCCGGCAGCTTGAAGCCCTCGGAGACGCGCTTGCGCGCCCAGGCGGTGAGCTCCCGGGAGGGCAGCAGGGGCTTGCCCTCGAAGCGGCAGAAGCTCCCCTCCAGCGCGCGGCGCAGGCCCCGCTCGGAGCCGTCGGCCTCGAGCTTCACCTGCACGACGAGGACCTTGGCGCTGCGGCTCAGCGCGCGGACGGTCTCGCGCAGCTCCTGCATGGGGTCCCCGTCGCGCCGCATGCGGGGAGCGCCCTTGGAGAGGTCGGGCGGCGCGTCCGACGAGGATTGGGGCGCGCTTTCGAGCACGACCGTCTTCACCTCGCGGTACTTGCCCGTCGTCCGGACGCGGCGCGCGTGGCGCTCGACGACCGCCCGTACGGCCGAGCGGGCCGCGAGGTCGGCGGGGCCGTCGGCGACGAGGACCACCGCCTCCCGCTCCGGCTCCCGGCCGAGGCCGCGGACGCGCTCGAGGATGGCGTCGGAGACGGCTTCGTCGGTCTCGAGCGCGCTCGTCATCGCGAGCGCGACCCCCTTCGGGGGCACCGCGCGCTTGACCTTGGACTGGGAGAGGTGGGCGTGGCGCTCGTTGACGAAGGTCTGCGAAGGGAACTTCTGGATGCCGAGCAGGTAGCGGGTCTGCTGGAGCTCCGGGTCCTCGGAGCGGAGGTAGAAGGGGACGACGACGATGTGCTTGACGCGCGCGGCGATCAGGGCGGAGATGGCCCTCTGGAGGTCGCGGCCGTTGGGCGCGCCGACGGCCTCCTGGAGGGGGACATCGGTGCCGAGGTCCTTTCGGAGGTCGGCGACGGTGGAAGCGAAGCCCGGACCGCTCGAAGACCCGACCAGGAGGACGCCGAGGGTCTTGGAGCCGAAGCGCGTCTGCGCGGACGCTCCGGAGGCCGCCAGCAGCAGGACCGTCGCCAGGATCAGCCTCATCGGTGCGCTCCCGCCCCCTTGCCGTCTCCCTTGAAGACTCGCTGGAACCACCCCGAGATGCCGCCGGAGTGCAGGGGGCACTCGCTCCGGGGCTCGGTCCCGGGCAGGAAGAACTCCGTGCGCCGGGAGGGACAGCCTGATTTTACACGTAGTCCGCTCTCCGGGTCCACCTCGACGGCGCTCAGGCCCTCCGGGCGCGGCCAGGCCTCGTGCAGGGCGCCGGTCGAGGCCGCGGCCATGAACTCCGCCCAGACCGGCAGGGCGTCCCGGGCGCCGACGAGGCCGAGCCCGGTGGGGAGGTCGGAGCCGGTCCAGACCCCGGCGCTGAGGCGCGGGAGGCTCCCGACGAACCAGGCATCCTTGCCGTCGTTGGTCGTGCCGGTCTTCCCGGCCGCGGAGTCGGCCAGGTCCCAGCGGCGCAGCTCCTTCGCCGTCCCCGTGCGGACGACCTCGCGCAGGAGGTCGGTCATGAGCCACGCCTCTTCGGGGGTCAGGACGGGCTCCTCGGCGCGGGCGTGGTATTCGAGCATCTCCCCGTCCGGGTCCATCGCGGACTCGACCGCGTAGGGCTCGACGCGGAAGCCGCCGTTGGCGAACGCGCAGTAGGCGGAGGAGAGCTCGAGGAGCGTGACTTCGGAGGCGCCCAGGGCCGTGCCGAGCTCCGGGCGCAGGGGGCTGCGGATGCCGAGGCGCCTCGCCGTGTCGGCGAGGCGCGCGACGCCGACCTTCTCGGCGAGATCGAGGGTCGCGAGGTTGAGGGACTGCGCGAGCGCGGTCCGCACCGGGACGCGGCCGAGATAGCGGTCCTCGTGGTTGCGCGGGCTCCAGTCCCCCGTCGGGGTCCGGAAGCGGCGGGGGGCGTCGAGGAGGACGGACGCCGCCGTCCAGCGCGGAGGCCCGGAGGAGTCCTCGCCGGTCAGCGCCGCCGCGTAGACGAAGGGCTTGAAGGCGGAGCCCGGCTGGCGGCGGGCGAGCGTCGCCCGGTCGTAGGGTTCGCGGGAGAAGTCACGCCCGCCGACGAGCGCGCGCACGGCCCCGCTCCGGGGGTCGAGGGCGACGAGGGCGGCGGGGTGCTTCGCTCCGCGGACCGCGCGCACGGCAAGGGCCTGCAGGCGGGTGTCGAGCGTCGTGTAGACGCTCAGTCCGCGCGAGAGCAGGGCGGCGTCCCCGTAGCGCCGTTCGAGCTGGCGCTGGACGAAGGCCACGAAGTAGTCGGAGGCGCGGGGGGCCGGCCGCGGCGGCGCGGCGGCGCTGACGGGCTCGGCGTCGGCGGACTTCTCCTGGACGGCGTCGATGAAGCCCTCCCGGCGCATGGCTGCGAGCACGACGCGCCGGCGGGCGGCGGCGGCCTGCGGGTTGCGGAAAGGGTCGTAGTTGTAGGGGGAGCGCAGCAGTCCCGCGAGCAGGGCCGCCTCGCCGAGGCTGAGGCGGGCGGGGGCCTTGTCGAAGAAGTGGCGGGCGGCGGCCTTCAGCCCGAGCAGGCTCACCGGGCCGTCCTGGCCGAAGTAGACGGTGTCGAGGTACATGCGCAGGACCTCGGTCTTCGGGAAGCGCGCGTCCAGGTAGAGCGCGATGAAGACCTCCTGGAGCTTCCGGCGCAGGGTCCGGCGCGGGGAAAGGAAGAGGCTGCGGGCGAGCTGCTGGGTCAGCGTGCTCGCGCCCTCCGCATAGCGGCCCTCGCGGGCGTTCTTGAACGCGGCGCGGGCCATCGCGCGGGGATCGACTCCGTGGTGGCGGAAGAAGCGCCGGTCCTCGACGGCGACGACCGCGTCCGCCATCGTCCTGGGGACCTCGACGGCCTCCAGCCGCTCGCGCCGGACGCGGCGCTCGCCGGAGAGCTCGAAGAGGAGTTCGGGTTCCAGCCAGGCCTCCAGGACCGGCACCCGCGGCGCGGTCCCGGCCCCCATGAGGGAGACCGACTGGACGCGGCCCCCGACGACCTCGATCGAGAGCTCGGAAGGCTCCTCGCGCTGCGTGGGCGCGGCGAAGCCGCGGGTGTGGAGCTCGAAGCGGGAGACGGGCCTTCGGTCGGCTCCGATCCGTCCGGGAAGGACGGGGCCCGCCGAGGGCGCCGGGAGGTCCGCGCGCGAGAACTCTCCGGGCCGCGCGGGGCGTTCGGCGCGCACGTAGCGCAGGCGCAGCAGGCGCGCCTCCAGATCCTCGGCCGTGAGGGATTCCCCGGCGCGCAGGCGCGCGGGGGCCGAATAGACGCGGGTGGGGTAGGCGCCGGTGACGTCGCCGCTCAACAGCGGCCCGATGCTGCGTTCGGCCAGGAGCAGGCCGAGCAGGACGAAGAGGACGAAAAGCACGACGGCGGCCTTCCAGAGGCCGCCGTCGTGCTTTCCTTTCCTGCGGCTCGGCACTACTTAGGGAAGGACCAGAGGGTGGTCTTGCCGTTGGCTCCGACCACCGCGGCGAGCAGCTCTTTGCGGCCGTCCGGGGCGACGCGCGTGGCGAGGCCCGGGGCGTAGCCGGGCAGCTGGATCTTCCAGTCCGGCTCCACGTTCGCGCCGGTCCAGCGCAGGAAGAGGAGCTCCGCGGCGTTGTAGGAGCCGAAGGCGTCCGAGAGCGCGCCGAAGCGCGGAACGTTGCGCAGGGTGTAGAGGCCGGCGAAGCCCTCCGTCCCGCCGGGGGCGACGAGGAGGCGCGGGTGGAACTGGAAATTGCTCTCGCGCCGGCGCACGCGGTTGGCGGTCTGCCCGTAGGTCTCGGGCGTGAACCAGGAGCGCTTGCCGAACTGGAGCCGGATGCGGTTGTTGACGGTGTAGAAGGCCGGGAAGGTCTCGTCGATGGCCTTGGGCGTCGCGAAGCCGTAGAGCCACTCCAGGCGCGGGAGCTTCAGCCCCGGGCCCTGCTGGTAGCGCCCGTTCTCGTAGACGAGGGGCTTGATCGGGCCGTACGGGAAGGCCGCGTCCTTGAGCAGCCCCTGGCTGGCCAAGTGCGCCGTCCCGGTCTCATCCTCGTAGGAGCGGACCATCCACTCGAGCGTCGCGCGCTTGTTCATCGGGCCGGAGGAGCAGTCGAGCACGTAGCTCTCGACGCGGTCGAAGAAGCGGTTGTTCAGGGTGAGGAAGACCTCGGCCTTGCCGTCCTTGTCGAGGTCCATGGCCTCGACCGAGAGGTTCGTGACGGCGGTCGCCTTGTCCTTGAAGGAGCAGACGGCGTGCCAGTCCTCGAGGGAATACGCGGTCACGGAATCCTTGTCGGCGAGCACGGCCTCGGCCTTGCCGTCGCCGTCGACGTCCGCGGCGGCGACGTCCACGGCCTCGAGGGGGAACTGCGGGCTCTTCCAGAGCGGCGGGCGGACGGCGGCCTGCGGCGCCGCGGCTTGGGCGGGAGCCGGCGCGGCCGGCTGGGCGTTCGGGCGCACGCGCACGGGGTCGCCGGGGGCGGCGGTGCCGCTGCCGAGCTTGCCGAGCGCGTACTTCTCGTGGACCTCGGAGACGAGCCCGAGACCCTTCTCGGTCTCGACGCGTCCCAGGGACGCCCCGCTGACGGGGTGCTTGAGCTCCTCGCCGAGCCCGAGCACGGCGAAGGTGGACCCGGTCTTGACGCCGGAGGCCTCTCCGAGGTCGAGGTAGACGGCGCCGTTCTCGACCTTGACCACGACGCCGTTGAGCGTCGCGGGCGCCTCGGCGCGGGCGCAGACGGGGAGCATGAAAGCGAGGAGGAATATTCTGATCATGGGACGGAGGATACCATAAAAAATGGTAGTTTTCAGGACGGTATGCGCTACCCTCCGAGCGGCCGCGTCGACGACCTTCTCTCGGCCCTGGCCGAGGCCGAAGCGGTGCGGGCGCCGGCGCTCCTGGCCCGGAAATCACCGCTCGCCGCGTTCCTCCGGCCGCCCCTGGTCCTGTGCGGACGCCTGGCCGCGCTCGCGCTGCGCGCGCTGCCGGACGCCCGAGCCGGGGACCTCCAGGACCGCGTCCAGCGCGCCGCCGCGGGCGGGGCGGCCCGGCCCTTCGCGTCGGGCGGGGCGCTCGAGCGCGCCGCGCGCCTGCTCTCCGAGCTTGAAAGCGGCGGGAAGCGCGCAGGGCTTCTTTGCCTGGCCTCCCACCCGCTCGTCGACGAGGAGGGGACCGGCCTCAACGTGGAGCTCATGCGCCAGGGGCTGCTCGCTCTGCGCGCTTTGAGGGGTGCGTCCTTCCGTCCGCGCATGTTGACGGCGCTCGATCCCTTCGCGCTCGACACCTTCTCGACCCCGCGCGAGGGGTTCTACGCGGGCTTCATGGCCGGCGCCCATCTGGGGCTCGACCGTCAGGCGGGTCTGCGCCGCGGCCTGGACGCCTTCCTGATGGACGGGAGCTCCTGGACGAGCGTCGCCTGGCGGCTCTCCAGCGCGCTGCGGGGGGGCGGGGGAATCGTCGTCATGCTCGCCGGGGGGGTGCCGCTCACCGCTCGCGCGCACTACGCGCTGCGCGAGGGGCTTCAGGACCTGCGCCGTCGGCGTCCCGGCGTCCGCTCCCCGCGCGAGGCCGCCGCGGTCCTCGGCGAGGGGACCGATTTCGAGGCTTTCCGCGCGGGTCTGCGGGGGGGCATGCGGCGCAGCGTCTGGCGTGCGATGGAGGCCTGGCTCCTCTCCCGTCAGACCCCTCCCCGGGCCCTCGAGGCGGCAGCGCGCGGGGAGCTCCCGGCGCCGGCCGCCGAAGCGTTCCGGCGCGGCGCGCTCGCGCTCGGCTTCGATGCGGAGGCGGCGGAGCGCGCCCTGGGGGAGGCGCGCTCGGAGTATGCCCGCGAGACGCCTCGGCGCGAGCGCCTCTTCTCCTTCCTCACGCGCCGCGTAGCGTCGCGGGGCGTCCCGCTGCTGCTGCTGCCGCTGCGCCACGGCGGGAAATCCGGGGCGCTCGCGTTCGGGGAGGCGGAGGCGCTCGCTCCCGGCCGCGCGTTCGACGCGCGCGCGTTCGTGAGCCGAAATTTCGATTGACCGGGGACTGAAATGGTATATTCGACGCGATGAACACGCGCATCTACGCGCATGCCGACGAGCTCAAGGGCTTCTCCATCAAGAACTGCCCTTCGATGCCCACGCCGACGCTCGCATTGATGTGCCCCCCCGACCACTACGACGTCTCCGCCCCGCTCAACCCGTACATGGCGGAGAGCGTAGGAAAGGTGGACCGCGCCCGCGCGCGGGCGCAGTGGGAAGAGCTGCGCGCGGTCTTCACCCGCCTGGGCAAGACCGTCCAGACGATCCCCGCGGTCGCCGGGCTCGAGGACATGGTCTTCTGCGCGAGCCAGACCCTCATCGGCCTGACCTCGCGGATGGAGAAGGTCTGTCTCCTCAGCCACATGCGCCATCCCTCCCGCCGGGGAGAGGTCGGCCACTTCGAGGGCTGGTTCAGGGCCGCCGGCTACCGCATCGCGCGCCTCGACGACCCCGCCCTGACTTTCGAGGGCATGAGCGACAGCGTCTGGCATCCCGGCAAGCGCCTGCTCTGGGGCGGCTACGGCTTCCGGACCGACCCGGAGGTCTACCCCGCGGTCGCCCAGGCCTTTGAAGCTCCGGTCGTGACGCTCAAGCTCGTCAATGAGCGCTTCTACCACCTCGACACCTGTTTCTGCCCGCTCACGCCCGAGGCGGTCCTGATCTACCCCGCCGCGTTCTCCCCGGAGAGCCTGGAGATGATCCTGCGCCTCTTCCCGGTCGTGCTCGCCGCCGAGGAGCGCGAGGCCTCTCGGATGGTCTGCAACACGGCCGTCATCGACTCGCGCACCGCGGTCGTCCCGCGGGGGGCCTCGAACGCCATCCTCCACATGAAGGCGCTCGGGCTCGAGATCGTGGAGTCCGACGTCTCCGAGTTCGTCAAGTCCGGCGGCTCGGTGTCCAGTCTCAAGATGCTCTTCTTCTGACCTCATGCCGTCTCCGGCGATCCCGACGGCCCTTCTCCTCCTCGCGCTCCCCGCCTTCGCCGGGGAGGATGCGCCCGCGCCCTACGCCGCGGCGGACGCGCCCGCCGCCGTCCGGCCCGACGAACCGCTCTCCGCGCCGCTGCGGGAAGCCCTGCGCCACGTCGACGCCGAGCTCCAGCGGACCGAGACCGGCCGCCGCCTGCTGGCCGAGACCGGCGACGTTCTTTTCGTCGAGCGCCGCCGCACCGGGCTCGGCGCGGTGCGCTACGTGGAGTCCCCGCGCCGGGAGTTCCTCGTCGACGCCGAACGCGCGCCGGAGCTCGAGGCCCTCGACTTCGAGATCCTCTTCGTGCGCGAGCGGCGCCGCGCGGCCGCCCGCTGCCCGGTGCCCCTTCTGGAAGACGAGCTCGCCGCGCACCAGGAGTCGGTCGCTTATGTCGTCGAGAAGGCCTCCGTCGACCCCGCGTTCTCCAGGAAGCTCCGCGCCGCCTACGAGCGCGCCGAGAGGATCTTCCGCTCGCGTCGCGCGGATGCCGCCGCGGCGCTCAAGGCCGGCGCGGGCGCCCTGCCGCCCTGGCGGGCGCCCAGAGAGGCCCTCGCGCTCGCGGGGGCCGAGCTCTTCCTCTTCAGCGAGGACCCGTACCGGCTCTATGCCGCGCTCGAGGACGCACTCCCCTGGCCCGCGGAGACCGTGCGCCTCACGGAGCTCGAGGACTTCCTCGCGCAGCATTCCGCGCGTCTGGACGCGCTGGACTGGCGCTCGGACGGCCGCTACGCCCTCGTCGACGGGCGTCCCTATCCCGGCCGCGTCGCGCGCGCGGCGCTCGTCGTACGGGGTCGCGAGGGCCTCGCGCGCCTCAAGGAGGGTCTGGGGCCCTTCGAGAGCGTCCTTCGCGAGAACCTGCGCCTTAAAGCGAACCGCTGGATCCGAGAAGGGAAATGAGGCGGCCGGTCCTTCTCGCGGCCGGCCTCCTCTTTTTTTCCGGATGCGGCTGCTTCGAGAGCGGACCGCCCAAGGCCCGCAAGGGCTCCTGGGTGAAGGTCGAATACTCCGTCGAGGTGGACGGACGCGAAGTGGACAGCACGCGCGGCCGCGGTGCCGTCGAGTTCCAGACCGGGAAAGGGAAGATGCTCGTCGGGCTCGAGGAGGGCCTCTACGGCCTGCGGGCCGGCGAGGAGAAGACGCTCCTGCTGCCGCCCGAGAAGGCCTACGGGCTCCGGGACCCGGCGGCCGTCCAGCGCATCCCGCGCGCGCGCTTCGGCGAGCAGGCCTCCCAGCTCCGGCCCGGGGTCAACGTCCAGGGCCTGCGCAACGGTCGCTTCGTCACCGCCCGGGTCGTCGAAGCCGACGCCCGTGACGTCGCCCTCGACTTCAACCATCCCTACGCGGGGAAGACCCTGAAGATCCGACTGAAGGTCCTCAGCGTGGAGCCGCCGTCGAGGAGGAAGCGCGCGTGAGCGCGGAGCTCGTCGTTCTCGGTTCCGGGGCGCTCGAGCCCGCCGCGGGCGAGGCGGTCCGCCTCCCCGCCGGCTGCGCGGTGCGCCTGGACGCGCGCATCCTCCTCTTCGACCTCGGCTTCGGCTGCCTGCGCCAGCTCGCGCGCGCGGGGCTCGACGCCTGCGCGGTCACCGACGCCTTCTTCACTCATCGCCACCCCGACCACGTCGGGGACCTGCCCGCGCTGATCTTCCACCTCAACTACGTCCGTCCTCCCCGGGGGGGCGTCCTGCGCGTCCACGGCCCGCGGGGGTTCGCGAGCTTCGTCGAGCGCCTCACGCGCGCCCACCATCCCTGGCTGAGGCCGCGCGGCTGGCGCCTGCAGGTCCGCGAGCTCGAGGAGCCCGCGCGGGCGCAGGGCCGCGGCTTCATCGTGCTCGGACGGGAGGTCCCGCACACCACCGAGGCCATGGCTTACCGGCTCGAATGCCCGGCGGGAACCTTCTGCTGCACCGGAGACACCGGGCCCGACGAGGGGCTCGCCGCCTTCGCCCGGGACGCCGACCTCCTCCTCATCGAGTGCTCTCAGGCCGACGGGCCTGCCGCCGCCCGGCGCGCGCAGGGACACCTGACGGTCTCCCAGGCGCTCGCCATCGCCCGCGCCGCGCGCGCTCGGCGCACGCTGCTCACGCACCTGAGCCCCGATTCCGAGCGCGCCCTCGGCCGCGTCCGTCTGCGCCGCGGGGCGGAGTTCCTCGCGCGGGACCTTCTGCGCATGCCGCTCTCCCGGCCTTGAAGGGCCGCCCATGCCGGGATATACTAAGGGCTCGCAACGGCATGATATGATCGATTCGCCGGGGCGATATTGGAGCGAGACGAGGAACGACGAATGAGCATACCCCCTGCGGTATGTGAACGAGGAGAGACGAAGTCGCAGCCCGATAGCGCCCCGGCCCTTCGGGGAGGCCCTTCTTTGGCCGACTTCTTCGTTGCTCGTCGGGCGCATGGCTCAAGCCATGCTTCCTCCTCGCGCCTCGAATTCGTCTCAAAGCCGGGCCTCCGAATCGGTCATATTATGCCGTTGCGAGCCCTAACTCCATGAACCGACCGCTTCTCCTGCTCGTAGCCGCCGCGCTCGCCGCCTCTTCGCTCGGGGCGAAGAAAGACAAGGAGCGCGAGGATTCCAAGTATATCTCGCAGTCCAACGAGGTCGGGACCCCCTATAAGTTCGGTCCCGACGGCCAGCCGCTGGCTCCCGCCGCGAAAGGCGCGAAGGAGAAGGCGGTCAAGGAGAAGAAGGCGAAGGGCGACGGCGTCCGCCGCAAGGCCGTGAAGAAGCCCGGCAAACGGCGTCCCGGCGAGAAAGCCCGCTCCGTCGTCGCGCCGAAGCCGGCCGAGGAATCCGCGGAGGGGAAGGAGAAGGAGGACGCCGGGGCGGCTCCCGCCGCCGACGAGGCGTCCGGCGCGAATGCGGCCCCCGCCGCCCCCGAGCCCGCGGCCAAGCCCGCCCCCGCCTCCGACGCCCAGCCGGCCGAGGATGAGGGCGGAGACAAGGGGGAGTAGGGCTCCGTGCGCCAGCGCCGCGCCTACCGCTGGGCGCTCTTCGTCGTAGCCGCCGTCTGCTTCATGCGCTTCGTCTTCTTCGACCACGCTTCCTGGGCGACCCTCGCCCTCTTCTTCCTCTCCGGCGGGCTCTGGTACGGGCTCGAGCGCCGCAAGGTCCGGGAGCTGGACGCTTCGGTCTCCAGACGCGGGGGCGTCGAGTCCTGAGCGAGCCTTTCGGCAGGGCGAGTCGGAGAGATAGGGCAGAGAGAAGGCCGCCGGCGATGCCGGCGGCCTTCTTTGTCATTTTGGAGGGGAACCCCCTCCCCCTGCCCCCTACCCGCGGGAGGGGGAGCTAAGGAAGGGTTATTTCGTCTCTTTGGGGAGCGGCCTCTCTTTCTCGTCCTTGTGGGGCTTTAGAGCGCGGCAGGACTCGGAGAGCTCCGCCTCGTGTTCCTTGAGGCACTTCGCGAGGCGGCCCCCGCCGGCTTCGACGCCCTTGCAGAACTTGTCGAGGTCGCCTTTGCAGGCGGTCTTGACCTTCTCCTGGCGCTCCTTGAGTTCCTTCATGCGGGCCTGAGCGTCTTCGCGGACTTTTTGGCAGGAAGCGGAGAGCTCGGCGGCATGCTCCTTGAGGCATGCGAGGACATCCTTGCCCGGGTCGACGCTCTTGCAGAACTTGTCGACGTCTTCCTGGCAGGCCTCCTTGGCCTTGCTCCTGCGCTCGCGCATCTCTTCGGCGCCCTTCTTGAGCCGTTCGCGGCACTCCGGAGCGAGCTTGTCGTCGTGGGCCTTCAGGCAGAGGATGAGGCGGCCCTTGCCCGGTGTGACGTCCTTGCAGAACTTCTCGGCGTCGGCCTTGCAGGCGGCGTCGCCCTGCGGAGCCGGCTGCGGCTCGGCCGCGGCGGCGCCGGCGCAGAGCAGCAGAAGCGCCGCGAGCGTCCTGAGAGCGGTCATGTCGTCCTCCCGGGGGTTCCCCCGCGGGCACGCTAGCAAAAAACCGCCCCCCTCCCAAACGGGAAGGGGGCGGGGTGAGGGCCTTCAGAGTCTATTTCTTCGACTTCGACGTCTTGGCCGGCTTCGCCGCCGCGGACGCCCTCGAGATCTCAGAGAGGGAGGCCTCGACCTTCACGAGGTCCTTCATGAGCGGCTCGAGGACCTTGAGCAGCGCCTTGTCCGGATTCTTCGGGTCCGAGAGCGCCTTCTTGAGCGCGGCGTAGTTGAGCGACGAGTACTTCTCCCAGGCCCCGGACGCCTTGAGGATCGCGGCCACCTTCTCGTGGGCCTCGCGGTCGGCGGTCTTGGTCGGCACGGTTGTGACGCCGGTCTTGATCAGGCGGGCGTCGAAGCGCTTGCCGTCGACGACGACGCGCCCGGTGCGGCGGGTGAAGTCGATGAGGGCGGCCTCATGCTCGGCCCGCTCGGCCTTGAGCGCGTCGACCTCGGCTTTGAGCTTGTCCATGTGGGCGGAGAGCTCTCCCATCCTGTCGACGCGGCGGCCGGCCTCGGTCTTGTTCTTGGGGAGGTCGGGCGGGAGGAGGCGCTCCTCCCAGGCGGCGCGGTCCTTGCGCACCTCGATGCCGAGGGCGTCCATCCCGCGCAGGATCTTGAAGAGGCGCGTCTTGAGGTCCGCGATGTAGGCGTCGTCGACCTCGATGACGGTGGACTTGTCCTTGAAGTCCCAGATGAGCCGCGCCTTGCGGCCCTTCATGAGGTCGGGGTAGAGCTGGTGCATCGCCAGGACGTAGAGCCCGAGCTGGTAGTCCTTCGCCCGGACCTCCTCGTCGGAGGGGGGGACGTAGTGGGACTTCCAGTCGCGGATGACGACCGTGTCGCCGTCGATCATGATGCGGTCGGCGATCCCCTGGAAGCGGTAGACGCGGCCGGTCTCGGGATCGGTGAGGTCGAAGTGCATGCGGCTCTCGAGGTAGACGGTGCGCCCCTGCTCGAAGGGATACATCCGCTTCCAGATCCCGCGCAGGTAGTTGCGGGCGCCGCGCTTGTAGTCGGTCGCGGTGAGCTTCCCCTCCGGGCGGTAGTCGGCGGTGTCGCGCAGGGCCTTCCAGCGCTGCTCGAAGACCTTGAGGAGGTCGGCGATCTGGATCTCGGAGATCGGGCGGCCTCCCTTGATCCAGGTGAAGAGCTGCTCGACGGTCTCGTGGATGGAGGAGCCGGCGAGCATGCCCATGGGCTTGGCCCCCGCGTCCGCGCGGCGGCCCAGGAGGTAGCGCTTCACGTAGTCGTCGCGGTCGGCGAGGAAGGTCGCCAGCTGAGTCGGCGAGAGCAGTCCGGGCATCGCGTCCATCTCCGGACGCTCCTGGACCGCGGGGCCGTCCTTGACCTTGACGCTTCCGCCGCGTCGCGGCGCGTCGTCGCGGAGTTCGGCTTCGATGGAGTGCGAGAAGCCCGTTCCCAGGAGCTCGCGCAGCTTCTCGAAGAGCGCGCCGTCGTCGCCGCCGCGGACCTCGGCCATGCGCTTGAGCGCGGCGAGGTCGACGGAGGAGAACTCCTCCCAGCGGCCGGCGGCCTTCAGCGCGGCCACGACGGCCTCGTAGCCCTCGGAGTCGTCGCTCTTGGTGGGCAGGCCGCGGGAGGACTTTTCGGAGATGGAGAGTGTCCGCTTGCGGCCGGCGACCGAGGAGAGTTTGTTGCCCTTCGCATAGCGCAGGACCGCCTCCTCGAGGCGGTCGTACTCGGCGCGGAGCTTCTTGAGCTCGCCGCCCTTGTCGCCGATCTCGCCGTCGAGGACTCCGATGCGGTCGGCCGCGGCGCGGGCCTCGACGAGGCCGGAGGGCCGCGCCTCGGGCTTCAGGCGCTTGAGCCACTCGGCGCGCTCGGCCTGGACCCGCTCGGTGAAGTTGTCCATGCGGCGCAGGACGTCGAAGATCTTCGCCTCGACGCGCTGGAGGTAGGCCTCGTCGACGACGATCTCCTGGGAGAACTCCTTGAAGTCCCAGACCAGCTTGATCCTGCGGCCCTGGAGGAGGTCCGGGCGCGAGCGGGCGAGGCCCAGCGCGTAGAGCCCGAGCTGATAGTCGCCCTGCTGGAGCTGGCGTATGCTCGGCGGGTTGAAGTGGGTCTTCCAGTCGTGGATGACGACGGCGCCGTCCTCGACCATGAGCCGGTCGATCTTGCCCTTGAAGTCGTAGCTCTTGCCGGTGACGGGGTCCTTCATCGTCCAGAGCACGCGCTCCTCGAGGCCGAGGATCTGGCCCTTGTCGAAGGGGGCGAGGGCCTGGAAGCGGCGGGTGATGAAGTCGATGCCGCGGCGCTTGTACTCGCTGGGTTTGAAGTCGGTGCGGGAGCGGTAATGGCCGGCCTTGAGGTTGCGGTCCCAGGAGGCGGCGTATTCCGCGAGGACCTTCTCGAGGGTGATGTCCTTGCCCGGAGCGCCCTCCTTGACCCAGGTGTAGATGTGCTCGAGGGTCTCGTGCACCGCCAGTCCGACGAGCAGCTCGTAGCCCTTCGAGCCGGACTCCTCGACGCCGAAGAGGAAGGTCAGCGCGTAGGCCTCGGGGTCGTTCTCGAACATGTTGAGACGGAAGTTCGTGTAGGGGCGGTTGAGAGGGTCGAAGGGCTTCTCGAGCTTGGCGGCCGGGTGCGCGGCGGCCGGAGCCGCGGCGTCCGCGGAGACGTCGGCGACCCCGTTGGTGCGCGCGGCGCTCTTGAGCCCGAGCACGCGGTCCATGAGGCGCCCGCCGGCCTCGCGGGCGGAGGTCGAGGACATGTCCTTGAGCTTCGCGGGGGAGAAGGCGGAGAAGTCGAGCTTCGGGAGGATGCGGGCGAGGAGCGAGCGCGTGTCGACGCGCTCGCTCTTCTCCATCGGAGCAGCTCCCGGGTCGGCGGAGATGATCGAGCGCACGGACGACGCGGCGGGAACGACGGCCGCCGCGTCCTGCATCTGGGCGGAAACGGCCGCGGCCCCGTTGGTCGGGGCCGCGTTCACGTTCGCCATTCCCGCGGGGAGAGCCGCGGGGAGTGTAAGGGCGGAGGGACGGAGGAGAGGGGTCTGCGGGAGCATCAGGGTCGGGGCGAGGTTCCCGATCTTGAGGCCCAGGTCCGGGGTCTTGAGCGCCTGGGCGGCGGCGATGCCGGCGATGCCCGAGGCCGCGCCGGGAGCGACCGGGGCGACCTGTGTCCTCGTCTGCTGGGCGGAGACGGCCGTACTCAGCGCCGACAGGAGGAGAAGGGGGAGTGAGAAGAGGGACGCACGACGGTGGATCGTGGCCATGATGGTACCTCGCACCCTCAGTATAAAGGAGGAGTCCATCGGACGGAGGTGGCCGGGGGCCTATGCGTGTGCTGGGAGAAGGCCCATACGGGAGTGGGCAGTCCGGGAGGTGTTTCTAGGCCCAGGGGGCTCAGTTTCCTGAACTACCCCTCCTGCAGGGAAGGGGCCAGGGGAGGGGGAGCTCATACTAAGGAAGGAAGAGGGAGCATGCGTTATTGGAGTCGGGGTTGAGGAAGTCGGATTCGCCCCCACCCTGCCCTCCCCGTGGGGGAGGACAATGAGGAAACGGTCTTCCTAGGGGATGACCCGACGGGCCTTCAGGTATCGTTTACGATAGTAATCGCTATACATGCTTTCCATCGTCACGCCGGTCTCTTCCTTGGCGAAGTGGATGAAGATCCCGTTGTTCACGTAGATGCCGATGTGCCCGACCGTGCTCGAGGGCTTCGAACCGGAGAAGAAGACCAGGTCGCCCATCTGGAGGTCGCCGGAAGAGGCGAGGGGCTCTCCGCGGCGGGCCATCTCGAGCGAGGTGCGAGGGAGCTCGATGCCGTTCTCCTTGAAGACCGCGTGCACGTAGTCCGAGCAGTCCTTCGGCAGCTTGCGGCCCTTTTCTTCCTCGGGGAGGTAGGACTTGGCCGTGCGCACGACGGCCTTCGCGAGAGGGGGGATGGGGCGGCGCGTCGCGCCTCGCCGCTGGGCGCCGGCGCAGCCGCTCAGCGCCAGCGCGAGGGCCGCGGCGAGGACTACTTCGTGCCGCGGGCTTCGAGCTTGGCCCATTCGTCGCGCAGCGTGACCGTGCGGTTGAAGACGGGCGCGCCCGGCTTCGAGTCCTTCGCGTCGGCGCAGAAGTAGCCGAGGCGCTCGAACTGGCAGGTGCGTCCGGGCGGCAGGTCCGCGAGC
This sequence comes from Elusimicrobiota bacterium, assembly GCA_041660925.1. Classification (NCBI taxonomy): domain Bacteria; kingdom Pseudomonadati; phylum Elusimicrobiota; species Elusimicrobiota bacterium. The sequence continues at coordinate 50,022 of JBAZVI010000007.1, read as the reverse complement.
GCGGGCTCCAGCCGGCAGTCCTCGAGGGTCTCGAGCGACTTCGGGTTCAGGGAGGCCTGATAGTCCTCGCCCTCGGCCTCCGGGGACTTGAGGAGGCGGTCGTAGAGCCGGACCCGGGCGGGCTTCGCGTGTTCGGCCGAGACCCAGTGGATGGTCGCCTTGACCTTGCGCCCGTCGGGGGAGGAGCCGCCGCGGGTGGAGGGGTCGTAGCTGCAGCGCAGCTCGACGACCTCCCCGGTCTTTGGATCCTTCACGACGCCCGTGCAGACCACGAAATAGGCGCTGCGCAGGCGGACCTCCTTGCCGGGCGAGAGGCGGAAGAACTTGGGCGGCGGCGTCTCGCGGAAGTCGTCCTTCTCGACGTAGAGGACCCGGGAGAAGGGGACCTTGCGGGTGCCGGCCGAGGGGTCCTCGGGGTTGTTCATCGCCTCGAACTCCTCGACCTGCCCCTCGGGATAGTTCTCGATGACCAGCTTCAGCGGCCGGAGCACCGCCATGTAGCGCGGGGCGCGCTTGTTGAGGTCCTCGCGCAGGAAGTTCTCGAGCAGCTCCATCTCGGTCAGCGAGTTGAACTTGGTGACGCCGATGTGGGTGCAGAAGGCCCGGATGGCTTCCGGGGTGTAGCCGCGCCGGCGCATGCCGCGCAGGGTCGGCAGGCGGGGGTCGTCCCAGCCGGTGACGAGCTTCCCCTCCACGAGCTCCAGGAGCTTGCGCTTGCTCATCAGCGTGTAGGTGAGGTTCAGGCGCGCGAACTCGATCTGGCGGGGCCGGCAGGGCGCGGGGCCCTTCTCGAGCGTCCAGTCGTAGAGCGGGCGATGGTCCTCGAACTCGAGGGTGCAGATGGAGTGGGTGATGCCTTCGATGGCGTCCGAGACGGGATGGGCGTAGTCGTACATCGGATAGATGCACCATTTGTTCCCGGTGCGGTGATGCTCGGCGCGCTTGATGCGATAGAGCACCGGGTCGCGCATGTTCATGTTCGGGGAGGCCATGTCGATCTTCGCGCGCAGGGTCTTCGAGCCGTCGGGGAACTCCCCGGCGCGCATGCGCTTGAAGAGGTCGAGGTTCTCCTCCGCCGGGCGGTTGCGGTGCGGGCTCTCCTTGCCGGGGACGGTGAAGGAGCCCCGGTTCGCGCGGACGTCGTCGACGGAGAGGTCGCAGACGTACGCATGCCCGCGCCGGATGAGCTCGACGGCGTAGTCGTGGATGCGCTCGAAGTAATCGGAGGCGTAGAAGAGCTTGTCGGCCCAGTCGAAGCCGAGCCAGCGCACGTCCTCCTGGATGGAGTCGGCGTACTCGACGTCCTCGGTGCTCGGGTTGGTGTCGTCGAAGCGGAGGTGGCAGGTCCCGCCGTACTGCTTCGCGACGCCGAAGTTCAGGCAGATGGACTTCGCGTGGCCGATATGGAGGTAGCCGTTGGGCTCGGGGGGGAAGCGGGTGATGATCTTCGGGTGCTTGCCCGCGCGCAGATCCGCGTCCACGATCTCGCGGATGAAGTCGGATGCCGGCGGCGTCGACGGCGCCGCCGGCGGGGTCTTGGAGGAAGAAGGGGAGGTCGGCATGGATGGGTTTTGGGAAGCCATGGTTCCTGCTCCGTGCAGGCGCTTCGCGCCCGCACCCGTCGGAGACATTATACTTTTCCGGGCCCCCCCTGTCCCCCAGCGCCCTTCCCCATGTTTGGTATGATTCCTCATCGGTGCGGCGGCGATTAGCAGGTTTCCTTCCCGGAGCGAGGGAACCGGCCCCCCCGGGCCCGATGACCGATCGGGCCGGGCTGGAGCCGGACGCGACAAAGTGGGAGGCGCCGGCATGGTCCGGCGCACCTGGGTGGAGGGTGACAGCCGTCCTGGGACGCGCGAGCGTCCCGACGGCGCCAGAGGGGGGAACCCCCCATGGGGAGCACCCGAGCGAGCGAACTCCCTCTCTCGCGAGGGCTTCAGCCCGGCGCCGAAGGCGGCCGGGTGCGACAAGGGTTGGTGGCGAAAAGGCAGACGCGGCGGACTTAAAATCCGCTGACCGAAAGGTCGTGGGGGTTCGAGTCCCTCCCAACCCACTATTTTGTCTCCCTCCCTCTTCGAGAGTCCGGGCTAGAGGGAGCTTCCTCAAGACGCCCGGTCCCGGCACTATCAGCGACGGGGTGCCGGCGAGGGTGGGGAGTCCTTAATAAGCTAAAGTAGCACCCGCCCGCAGGGCCGGATGCGGGCGAGAGCGCAGCATCGAGCGAGGGAGCAGGCGAATGATCATCGCGACCGAAGGGATCCCCTTCATCCTCGGCGGCTTCGGAGCCGCCGCCGTCGGCTATCTCCTCCCCTGGAAGAACGCGGGCATCGCGGTCACCGTGCTCGGCGTGCTCCTTTCCGCCTTCTGCACCTTCTTCTTCCGCGACCCCGAGCGGCCGCTCCCGCAGGACCCGGCCAGGATCTACTCCCCCGGGGACGGGCGTGTGCTCAGCGTCGGTGCGGAGGACGGGAAGACGACCGTCCGCATATTCCTCTCCATCTTCAACGTCCACATCCAGCGCGCCCCGTGCGCGGGGACGGTGTCGGAGGTGCGCTACACTCCCGGGACCTTCCGCGCCGCGATGAAGGCCGAGGCCGCCGCCAACGAGCGCAACCGGGTGACCATCGCCGTCGAGGGTCGCAAAGAGAGCGTCGAGACGGAGCAGATCGCCGGCCTCATCGCCCGGCGCATACGCTGCTGGGTGCGCCCCGGCGACAAGGTCGCCGCCGGCGAGCGCTACGGCCTCATCCAGTTCGGCTCCCAGGCGGCGCTGCATCTGCCTCCGTCGGTCAGGCCGCTGGTGAAGCCCGGAGACGTCGTGCGCGCGGGCATCACCCCGATCGCGCAGTGGTAGCCGTCCGGAATGGATAAAGGCAAGCTCAAGCGCTCCGGGCAGGTCCTGGCCCCCTCGCTGTTCACGATGGGGAACATGGCGTGCGGCTTCTTCTCGCTCCTGGCCGCCGACATCGGCGAGTTCACGGCCGCCGCGACCCTCATCCTCGGCGGGATCGCCTTCGACATGCTCGATGGCCGCATCGCGCGCTTCGTCCACGGCGAGAGCACCTTCGGCGTGGAGCTCGACTCCCTGGCCGACTTCCTGACCTTCGGCATCGCCCCCGCCTACATGATGTACGAACTCCTCCTCAAGGACTACGGGCTCTGGGGCGCGATCGCCGCCTTCGTCTACGCGCTGGGCGGGGGGCTGCGCCTGGCGCGCTTCAACGCGATCGCGCAGGCCGGCACGGGCTCCAAGACGCATTTCTCGGGCCTGCCCATCCCGGCCGGGGCGGGACTGCTGGCGTCCTTCGTGCTGCTCTATCAGATCGTGGAAGAGGGACGGCCGGTGCGCGCCTTCGGCCCGCTCATGCGCGAGATCCCCGTATTGGCGATGCTCGGCCCCTTCATGCTCGTGGGGCTGGGCCTGCTGATGGTCTCGACCATCCCCTACGCGGCATTCAAGCAGAAGCACCTGGCCGAGGGCCGCAACCTGCGGCTCGCGCTGCTGGTGGTCGCCGCGCTCGTCGGGGTCTACCTCTACCCTCAGAACGCGGTCTTCCTCATCTTCCTCTTTTACGTCCTCTCGGGCTTGATGGGGCTCGTCATCCGCCGTCCGAAGCACCGCCCCGACGACGCCCCCCATGGGGAAGGGATATAGACGTTCCGTGCGATAGGATTCCGCAACTCCCTCTCCCTGCCCCCTCCCCCTGCCCACGCTGGCGCACCGACGCTGATAGCGCCAGGTCCGCTGCACGTAGTGCGGACGCCCGCAGGAGGGGGAGATAAGGAACTGTAATTAGCGTTATCCTAATGGGGTCAGACGTGAACTTTTGCAACTTATTCGAAAGCGCGTCCAGGATTCGCTATTTGCCGTTCCGCCCTCCGTCCCGCCAATAAGTTGCATAAGTTGCGGTGCCTGACGCCGCAACGACGCCGCAACAATGAATACGTTCGAGGGGGGGCGGAAGTTCCCGCCGGTCGGGTTGTACGCTACTGCGGGTGGTAATACTGCGACCGCACTTCGGGCAGCCACTCCTGGAGCTGGCGCTGGCGGTCCGCGTCGGTGGGGTGCGTGCGCATGAAGCCTTCGAGCGGGGAGCCCTTCCCGCCGCCTCCGGCCGCCTTCTCCATGCGCTTCCAGAACTCGAGGGCGTGCGTCGGGTCGTAGCCGGCTTTGGCCATGAGGATGAGGCCGATCTTGTCGGCCTCGCTCTCATGCTTGCGGCTGTAGGGGAGCATGATGCCGAGCCCCGTGCCGAGGCCGTAGACCTGGCCGTAGAGCTGGCGGGTGGCGGCGGGCTGCTGGGTGAGCACGGCGCTCAGGGCCTGGCCGCCGAAGTTGACGAGCATCCCCTGGCTCATGCGCTCGGAGCCGTGGCGGGCGAGCGCGTGGGCCACCTCGTGGCCCATGACGACGGCGATGCCGTTCTCATCCCGCGTCACCGGCAGGATGCCGGTGTAGAAGGCCACCTTCCCGCCGGGCAGGCACCACGCATTGAGGGTGCGGCCGTCCTCGAGGAGGTTGAACTCCCAGCGGTAGTCGGGCTTCTCGGCGGCCTGCGCGATGCGAGCGCCGACCTTGCGGATGAGCTCGACCTGCTCGCGGTCGGTCGACAGCTTCGACTTCTTCAGGGTGTCGCGGTAGGCCTGCTCGCCCATCTGGATCTCTTCGTCCTGCGAGACGAGCATCATGTGCGTGCGTCCGGTGTAGGGCACGCTCTGGCATGCGGCCGTGAGTCCGACAAGCGCCGCCGCCATCAGAATGGGCCGTGCGCGTGCGGCGCTCTTCGGGGGGGCTTGGGTCCAGGGGGGGCGGAGGTTCGACATATCCTTACTCCTCCAGGCGGAAACGACCCTCAGGGCGTTTTCGCCTGCTTTCTCGGGAAGAGCCCTTCCCCTTTGCGCACGACCGCGCCGTCCGGTCCCGAGCGCAGCACGGGATCGTCCCAGCGCAGCGGGAGAGGAAGGCCGAGCTGCTCGGCCATGCGGTCGGCCGTCAGCGGCATGAAGGGGGCGATCCAGACGGCGATGAGGCGCAGGCAGGCGACGAGGTCGTAGAGGAGGCCGGGCAGGACCTCGGGGGAGCTCTTCGCCTTCTCCCAGGGCTTCTCGCGGTCGACCTGCTCGTTGAGCCGGCGCACGAGCGCCCAGACCGCGTCGAGCGCCTCATGGAAGGCCAGGCGCTCCAGCGAGGCTTCGACGGCGGCGCTCCCCGCGAGCGCCGAAGGGAAGAGCGCGCGCTCGAAGACGGGCTTCTCGGGGAGCTTCCCTCCGAGGTACTTCTCCGCCATCTGGGTCACGCGGCTGAGCAGGTTCCCGAGGTCGTTGGCGAGCTCGGCGTTGTAGCGGCGCTGGAAGGACTCCTTGGAGAAGTTCCCGTCGTTGCCGAAGGGCATCTCCCGGAAGAGGAAGTAGCGGAAGGCGTCGACGCCGTACTCGGCGGTGACGGCGCGGGGGTCCACGATGTTCCCCTTGGACTTGGACATCTTGTTCCCTTCGACCGTCCACCAGCCGTGCGCGAAGACGCTCTTCGGCAGCGGCAGGTCGAGCGCCATGAGCATCGCGGGCCAGATGACGGTGTGGAAGCGGTAGATCTCCTTGCCCACCAGGTGCACGTCGGCGGGCCAGGCGCTTTCGAAAGCGCCGGGGGCGGAGGCGTCGGCCGCGGCGAGGCCCGGGGGGTTGTAGCCGGGCGCGGTGATGTAGTTCTGCAGGGCGTCGAACCAGACATAGATGACGTGGCCCGGGACCGAGGGCGCGGGGATGCCCCAGGCGACCTTGCTGCGCGTGACCGCGAGGTCGCGCAGGCCCTCTTCGACGAAGCGGACGATCTCGTTGGCGCGGTGCGGCGGCTGGAGGAACTCGGGGTGCGCCTTGTAGTGCTCGAGGAGGCGCGGGCCGTATTTGGAGAGGCGGAAGAAGCAGCTCGCCTCCTCCATGAGCTCGAGGGGACGGCGGCAGTCGGAGTTCGGGCACAGGCGCCGGCCTTTCTCGTCGGGCGGGGCTTCGGTCTCGGTGAAGTAGGTCTCATCCGAGCGGCAGTAGTAGCCCTTGTAGACGCCCTCGTAGACGTCGCCGGTCGCTTTGAGGCGCTCGAAGACGGCCTGCACGCGCCGCGCGTGGCGCGGGTCGGTGGTGCGGATGAAGTCGTCGTGGGTGATGCCGAGATGGGCCCAGAGCTCGCGGAACTCGACGACGACGGCGTCGGCGTAGCTCTTGGGGTCGGTGCCGGCCTCGCGGGCGACCGCCTCGATCTTGGCGCCGTGCTCGTCGGTACCGGTGAGGAAGTGGACCTTTCGGCCGCGCAGGCGCTGATAGCGCGCGAGGATGTCGCCGGCCACCGTGGTGTAGGCGTGGCCGATGTGGGGGGCGGCGTTGACGTAGTAGAGCGGCGTGGTCAGGTAATAGCTTTTCATTTGGAGAGGGCCTGCAGGCGCAGGGCGGCGAGTTCGAGGGTCAGGCGCGGGTCCACGTTGGAGGCCAGGGCGGCGCGCAGGCGCGCGAGCTCGCGCAGGGCCGAGCGCGCGGCCGCGCTGCGCGGTCCGCGCAGCAGGTGGCGCGACATGCGCGCGAGGTGCTCCTCGACGAGGGCGCGCTGGAGGTGGAGCTCCCGGGGCAGGCCCTCGGCGAGGCGGAAGGGGGCCAGCGGGTCGGCGAGCCACTCGGAGGGGTCGGGGGCGGCGGCGTCGAGCAGCGAGAGGGCGCGCGCGACGGAGCCTTCGCAGTCTTCAGAGGCGCGCTCGGCGCCGGGGTCGTCGCGGCCTTCCGCGCGGAGCACGCGCAGCACGTCGGCGGGCGCGAGGGGGCCGAAGCGCAGGAGGTGGCAGCGTGAGCGGATCGTCGGCAGGAGCCGCTCGCTCTGGTGCGTGACGAGGATCCAGAGCGTGCCGGGCGGCGGCTCCTCGAGCGCCTTGAGCATGGCGTTGGCCGCCGCGGGGACGAGGAGGTGGGCGTCGTCGAGGATCGCGGTCTTGCGGCGCCCGAGCAGCGAGCGCATCTCGACGTCGGCGATCGCCGCGCGCACGGTGTCCACGTGGAGGGTGCGCTGCTTGGCCGCGTCCTCCTCGAGGAGGGCCGCCTGGTAGTCCGCGTCGATGAGGCGTACGTCGGCGTCGAGGCCCTTCGCGGCCTGGACGCAGGCGTCGCACTCGCCGCAGGAGTCCCCGTCCATGGCCGGGGCGAGGCAGTTGAGCGCGCGGCCGAGCGCGAGGGCGGCCTTCTTTTTCCCGACTCCGCGCGGGCCGGCGAAGAGCAGGGCCGGCGGCAGGCGGCGCGTGGAGAGCAGGCGGCGCAGGGCGGCGAGGGGGCGCTCGTGGCCGACGATGGAGGCGAGGCTCATCCGACCTTCGTCAGGAGGGGCTCGACGCGGCGCAGAAGCTCCGCGTGCACGGCCTCGATGGGCCGGTCGGCGTCGATGACCGTCGTGCCGGGCTCCCGTCGGGACAGGCGCCGGTACCCCTCCCTCACGCGTCGGCGGAACGCGCGGCCCTCGCGTTCGAGGCGGTCGAGGCGGCGGCCGGGGTCCCGGTCGCGAAAGCGCGCCTCGGGCACGTCGAGCACGAGGGTCCGGCGCGGGCGCAGACCCGAGGTCGCGATGCGGTTGAGCAGGCGCACCATGGGAAGGGGCAGTCGGCGGCCGAAGCCCTGGTAGGCGAGGGTGGCGAGGGTGTAGCGCTCGCAGACGACGATCGCGCCGCGGCGCAGCGCAGGGAGGAGGACCTCCTCGGTGTGCTGGGCCCGAGCGGCCTCATAGAGGAAGAGCTCGGCCAGCGCGCAGACGCTGTAGCGGGGGGAGAGCAGGAGCGCGCGCACGGCTTCGGCGAAGGCGGTGCCGCCGGGCTCGCGGGTGTGCACGACGCGCCGACCCCGGGAGCGCAGCTCGCGCACGAGCCGGGCCGCGTGGGTGGACTTGCCGGATTTGTCGGGACCTTCAAGGACGAGGAACAGGCCCTTCTCCTTCATCGGATGGATGATAGCAAACTTGATAGAATCGTCCGGATGCCTTCCTTCGGCGACGGGATCCTCGCGCTCTGCGTGCTCTGGGCGCTCATCGGCCCCCTGGTCTCCGCGCGCATCGAGCGGCGGCTGGAATGGTTTCTGCTGGCCCTCGGGGTCGCCGCCGCCACCTCCTCCTGGTCGTGGTCGCTCCCGCTGCTGGGCGAGGCGCTCCTGCGGCCGCTGAAGATCTGCGGGGCCCTGCTCGCCGGCTCGCTCTTCTTCTCCTTTTTCCACGAGAGGATCGGCTCCGGCCTGCGGCGCCTGGGTGCGCGGCTCGGCGTGCGCGCCGCCGTCGGTCTGGGGGTCCTTCTCGCCGGGCTGCTCGCCCCGCTGATCACTTCCATCGTCGCCGCGCTCCTCCTCGTCGAGGTCCTTCGCGCGCTCGACCTCGAGGAGGAGCGGCGCGTCGACGCCGCGGTGCTCGGAGCCTTCGCCGTGGGTCTCGGCGGCTCGTTGAGCCCGGTCGGCGGACCCGTCGCCGCGTTGGTGATGGCCCGGCTCGCGGACGCCCCGTACCCGACCGGGATCTTCTACCTCCTCGAGCTGGGCGGGGCCTGGCTCCTCCCGGCGCTCGTCGCCTGCGCCGCGCTCGCCGGTCTTCTCGCCCGCTCCGCGTCCGCTCCCGCGGCGCCGCCCCCGGAGGACCCGCTGGACCTCTGGACGATCCTCGTCCTCGCCGGGCGCACCTTCGTGTTCGTCAGCGGGCTCGTCCTGCTCGGCGCGGGACTCGCGCCGGCGGCCGACCGCCTTCTCATCGGGCTCTCCGCCGGGGTGCTCTACTGGTTCAACGCGCTCGCCGCCGTCGTCGACGCCGCGACGCTCGCCTCCCTCGAGGTCACGCCGAGTCTCACGCAGGACCAGCTCCGCCACATCGTCGTCGCGCTCGCCCTCGCCGGCGGGGCGCTGGTGCCGGGCAACGCCCCGAACCTCGTGGTCTGCCGCAAACTCGGGATCCCGAGCCGGCGCTGGGCGCGCACGGGGATCCCCGCCGCCCTCCTGCTGATGTCCTCCTACTTCCTCACGCTGTCCTGAGCAACGCGGCGGACGCCGCGTTCCCCAGGGGGCTTGCGCGGATCCCGAAGGGATCCCGGCTTAGTGGAGCTTCCAGTTGACGAGGAGGGCCTTCTCGGGGAGGCCCGGCGGCGGGTAGGCGCGGAGGTTCGCGTCGTAGACGATGGCCGTCCCTCCGCTGAAGCCCGAGCCGGTGATGACCTGGGTGCGGGTGCCGTAGATCCACTGTTTCCCGGGGGAGGAACCCTCGCAGACCATGTTCGAGGTCCCTTGCTGGACGAAGTTGACCCCGACGGTGAGGATGTTCCCGCTGGCCTTGTTCCAGGCGATGCAGTTGCGGCCGAGCGCCGAGAAGGAGTTCGTCGCGCTCGCGGTGATCGAGCTCGCGCCGGCGTAATAGAGGCTGTCGTTGAAGGTGATCTTCCCGGCGGTGCTGCTGCAGTTCCCGGCCGCGTCGGCCCCGGCCACCACCGTCACCCGCCCGGCGATGATCCCCTTGATGCGGAGGTTGCAATTGTCGCAGTAGACGATCGCGCCGCTCGCCGGGATGGTGTAGCTCGCCCCGCCCACCTCGCGGAAGGTCCCCGTGGAGTAGAAGATGATGTCCTTGGTCGCCGTCGTCTTGTAGGTGTAATGGGCGTCGTAGTACTTGAAGTCGAGCGTGGGCCAGGTCACGTTGGGCACGTAGGTGTAGCGGGTCCCGTTGACGGTCGCGCCGCTGAGCGTGCCGCTGACGAAGGCGTCGCCGTCGACGACGGTCGTCGCCGTGCCGCTGAAGTTCCCCCGCACCATGACGGGGCCGCCCCGGAAGCGGACGTTGCTCCCGGTCTCGGTGAAGTTCCCGTTGACGTAGAAGCCGCCGTCGTAGACGATGTTGCTGTAGCCCAGCGACGCCGTCCCGTTGAACATCGTGCCGAACTGCGTGAGATCGGAGCTGAACTGGATGAGGGCCTCGACGCCCTTCGTCGTCAGGGGGTTCGCCGTGGTCCCGTAGATCCCGTGCGCGTTGATGTAGAGGGTGCGGTTGACCGAATCGGGGATGAAGGACACCGTCGAGTAGCCGGCCGAGTAGAAGGCCTCCGGGTGAGAGAGGGCGTCGAGGTCGTAGTGCCCGTTGTAGACGTCCTGCGAGAACTGGCGCATGTAATCGGTGAGCGCGTCGTTGGCGATCTGCGCGGCGTCCTTCTGTCGGCGCTCCTGGATGGCGCTCTTGAGGGTCTGGTTGACGAACTTGTAGAAGGTGATCCCCACCGGGAGGGCGAAGAGCAGGATGACCAGGGCCATGATGAGCGCCTGGCCCGCCTCGGTCTCAACGGCTCTTGAGCGGCAAGAGCGGCGGATAGACATCGGTCTCCACTCCATAGTCCGTCTTGTTGTCCCGGTTGCGGTCGCTGGCCAGATAGATGCGCATCATCGTGACGTAGCGCTTCTCGTTGGCCGTGTCGAGCTTCCCGTTGTTGTCTCCCATCCCGCTGGCGGGCGTCACGGAGTCCATCTCGTTGGAGCTGATGATGCCGTCGCCGTTGGCGTCGATGTTCCTTCCGAGGGCGTTGGCTTTGTTCCCGAAGTAGGTGAGCGTGAAGGAGGAGACGTCGGCCATGACCGTCTGCAGGTACTGACCGCCCCATGCCGCCTCGTTGATGCTCATGTCGGAGTAGAGCTTGCGGGAGGCCGCGTCGAGATAGAGGCGGCGGCGCACGTCGATCTTCCCGTCCCCGTCCTCGTCGTCGTCCTTGAGGTTGTAGCCGTGGCGCCACTGCGCGGTCGCGGAATCCAGCAGGCTGACGTCGTTGTCGCGGTCCCCGTCGCGGTAGTCCGGGACGCCGTCGCCGTCGCGGTCTCCGTTGGCGTCGTAGCCGGGGCTCATGTCGAGGTCCAGGACGAACTCGACGAGCGTCGGCGAGGCGATGCGGACCTCGTCGGCGTGCACGAGCAGGCGTTCGGCCTTCATGAGCCCCTGGCGCACCGCCTCCTGCCCTTCGCCGGCGTTGCGCGCGGTCATGGTGTTCTTGACCATGAAGCGCAGGACCGAGGTGAAGGCGACCGAGACGATGGCCATGATGGCCATCCCGGCCATGAGCTCGGTGAGCGTCACGCCTCTGCGGGACCTCACCATGGGACGTTGAAGGACCAGGATTCCGTGTGGTTGACCTTGTCGAGCGGGTCGGTCGCCCAGTGGTCGACGCTGACCTCGACGGTGTGGGCGCTCCCGGGGGCGAACGGCGAGGACGGGGTGTAGGAGACGGTGTCGGAGGCGGGGTCGTAGGCGTCCTCGAGGTTCGAGGAGTCGACGACGACGGCGCCGTCGAGGCTCAGGCGGATGCTCGAGGGGACGATCCCGCTCTGGTTGTCGAAGACGCGCACCGAGATCACCGGGAGCTGGGAGGAGGCCATGCCGCTGGGGACCTTGTTGGCGACGGCCGGCGCCGAGTTGTCGGTGACCGGCACCGCGACGGAGAAGGTCCAGGAGTGCGTGGTCTTATAGCCCGCGTAGTCGCCGCCTTCGGCCAGGACCGTGTAGCTGCCGTCGGCGAGGATGGGGGAGGTGCGCGAGGCGGCGTCGACCCAGGTGATGGTCCCGCGGGTGGCGTCGTAGTTGTAGGCCACCTCCGCACCGTTCACCTTCAGGGTGATGACGTCCAGGCAGATGCCGCTGACCGTCGAGGTGGCGAGCCCGACGTCCCGCAGGACGATCGAGACGTACGGGCTCTTGGTGTTCACCGTCCCCGAAGGCGTCGGGCTCGTCAGCGTCGGAAGGCCGTAGTCGTAGAGGAGCGTCCGGGGCGCCACCGGCGAGGTGTAGGCGTCCTTGGCGGACTGCGCGGTCAGGAGGTTGGAGCCCTCGGCGAGGTTGCTCGTGACGAGGGCCGGCGCGCCCGAGAAGGCGCCGGCGCCGTCGGCGGCGAGCGTCGCGAGGATCCCGGAGGCCCCGACGTAGAGGTTCACGTTCGCCAGGGGCTCCGTCTCCCCCGCGATGAGGAGCGGGGCCGAGGCGTCGGCGCGGTAGCGGACGAGGTCGGAGGGGTAGCTCTTGGCGATGGAAAGGCCCAGGGCGTTGGTCTGCGCGGCCGTGGCCTGCCGGTAGACGGTCGCGTTGTTCGAGGGCGTCGAGACCAGCAGGTTGAGCACGGCCTCGCTGGAGGGGTTCGAGTCGCCCGAGAACTGCTCGAGCGAGATGTACTCGGTGTGGCCGCAGACCCAGCGGCCGCGGCGGAAGACGTCGAGCTGGACCTTCTTGATGTGGGTGTCGGGCTGCTCGGCCACGGTGCGCCCGCCGGAGGCGTAGGTGTCGTAGAGGTCTCCGTCGCCGTTCTGGTCGAGGAAGCGGATGTTGGAATCGTAGTCGTCGATGTTGTTCCCGTTGGCGTCCGTGAACGCGATGAGGTCGGAGGTCAAGCCGTTGCCGTTGGCGTCCGAGGTGTCGCGGCGCATGAAGGTGGTCTGGACGCGGAAGCGGTCGAACTTGGAGGCGAGGAGGGTGCTCTTCAGGCCGTCGAGGACTCCCTTGTAGGGGTACGCGGCCCAGAGGCCGTGGTTCGCGTTGTTGCTGTCCGAGGCGAAGAGGTAGTAGAAGTCGATGTTCTTCAGGCGGGAGAAGCCGCTCTGCACCATGCGCGTGCAGGTCATCTGCTCGCGCGCCTTGAAGGAGACGATCATGGACTTCTGTACGAGGGCCACGAGGGCGACCGTGACGGTCGTCATGATGAGGATCGCGAGGACCGTTTCGAGAAGCATGGAGCCCCGCCGGCTCCGGAGGAGCCTGCGAAGTCCGCGGAAGCTCGTGCGCGCGTTCATCGTTCTATCCCTCACCCATAGTATCGCCCGATCCTGTGGGGGATGTGTGGATCCGTTGTGAGCGGGTTATGAATGCTTTATAATCAATCGGAAGGCGCGTGGCTAGGGCCCATCGTCCGCCGCGCGCCGCAGGTCCCCGGGGAGAGATGCCGAAGATTCTGATCATCGAGGACGATCCGGCCATCGTCGCGGCGGTCCGCAAGACCTTCACCCTCGAGAAGAGCTACGAGCTCGTCCACCTCCCGCGCCCCGAGCGCGCCGTCGAGACGGTGCGGGAACTGCGCCCGGACCTCGTCCTCCTCGACGTGATGATGCCCGGCGCCGACGGCCGCCTCGTGCTCAAGGCGCTCAAGGCCGACCGGGCGACCGCGGCCGTCCCCGTCATCTTCCTGACCGGCTGCGCCAGCACGGGGGACAAGGTCCTCGGCCTCAACCTCGGCGCCGACGACTACGTGACCAAGCCCTTCGGCGCCCTCGAACTGCTCGCCCGCATCTCGGCGGTGCTGCGGCGCTCGCAGGGGCTCCCGGGGGCCGCCCCGCCCGCGCCCGTCCCCGCGCCCGCGCGCGCGAAAGGGAAGACCCTCGAGTCCTCGGGCCTGCGCCTCGACCCGGAGAGCGGGGATGCCGCTTATAAAGGCCGCGCCCTGCATCTTCAGCCCCGGGAGTTCGAGGTCCTGCGCCTCCTCGTGGAGAGCGCCGGCCGGGTCCTGAGCCGGGTCTATCTCATGGAGAACTCCTCGTCCTACGGTCTGCCCGCCTCCCCGCGCAGCCTGGATTCCCATATCAAGAACATCCGCCGCAAGCTGGGCGCGGGCGCGAAGCTCATCGAGACCGTCCCCAAGCGCGGCTACCGCTTCCTCTCCGTCGATGCGTGAGCGCCGACAGGTCTACCTCGCCTTCCAGGGCCTGCTGACCGCCATCCTCCTGCTCTTCTTCCTTTACGAACGGCGCGAGGTCGAAGGCTGGGTCTTCAAGTTCCCGCTCCTCTGCGCGGCGCTGTTCGGCATCCTCGCCGCCCTGCGCTTCGTGTCCGAGAAGCGGCTCTCCTCGGTCCCGGGGCAGAGCGCGCTCCTCATCGGGGATGCGGTCCTCGCCTCGCTGACCGTGCACTGGTCGCAGAACCCGCAGTCGGACCTCTATCTCGCCTACTTCATGATCATCTTCGGCGCGGCGCTGACCCGCAAGCTCGCCCAATGCTTCATCGTCGCCGCCGTCGCCACGGTCTTCTACATGTGCTCGGCCTGGACCCCCATGGAGGGCCTGCCGAGCGACCCCGGCTTCTGGCTGCGCATCCCGTTCCTCTGGGTCATGGCTTTCATCGCGGCGGTGCTGTCCCAGGACGCCAGCCACGCGCGAAAGGAGGCCGAGCAGGGCTATCAGTCGCAGCTCCTTCAGATGGAGCGGCTCGCGGCCATGGGACAGCTCTCCGGCGAGGTCGCCCATCGGATCAAGGGACCGCTCACCTCCATCCTCGTCAACGCCGAGGTCCTCCAGGCGCGTCCGGGAACGCAGGAGCTGAAGGAAGAGCTCGAAGGGATACGGACCGGCGCCCTGCACTGCCGGGAGATCCTCTCAGGCCTCCTCGACCTCGGACGTGTCGAGGAGACCGTCTTCCAGCCGCTCGACCTGCGGGAGCCCGTGCGCAGCGCGCTGGACATGGCCCGCCCCCAGCTGGAGAAGCAGGGGATCCGCCTGCATGTCTCCGGGCTCGGCCGGTCGTTCCCCATCCTCGGCGACCGCACGCTCCTGCACGAGGCGGTGTATGCCGTGGTCCAGAACGCCATCGAGGCGATGCCGGGGGGGGGAGCCCTGGAGGTGCGCCTGCGTCCCGCGCACAAGAAGGCCTGGTGGTCCTATCCGGGGGACACCCTCGATTTCGCGGAGCTCGCGGTCCGGGACGACGGCGCGGGCATCGATCCCATGAAGAAGGACCGCCTCTTCACCCCCTACTTCACGACGAAGGGCCGCAAGGGGCACGGCCTGGGCTTGAGCGCCGCTCAGCGCATCCTCCACAACCACAGCGGCTACATCGAGGCGTTCAGCGACGGCCCCGGGAAGGGCGCGCGCTTCGTCTTCTCCATCCCCCGCTTCGAAAAGGCCTGAGTGCGCTTCGGATATAAAGCACCCCTCTCCCGCCATGCGGGCGACCGGACTATCGGATTCCATTCCGCGTCCGGTCTGCGGCACTATCAGCGTCGGGGTGCCGGCGAGGGGTTCGCGCTCAGCGCGGGGTGAGGGGACGGGCCTCTAGAGGCCCGTCGGCCACGACCGCACCAGGTCCTGCCAGGAGACCCGGTTGAGGATGATGTTGCGGGTGATGATGTTCTTCGAGGCTTCCTCGTCGTAGTAGACGACGACGGGAGAATTCGCGTCGAGGACGCAGCTGCCGTTGACGAGCATGGCGCCGTAGATGTCGGTGCCGCCGCCGCCGCCGCTGGTCGTGAAGTTCCCGCCGACGTACATGAAGCCGCGCACGCCCCACTTGCTTCCGCTCTGCGTGCCCGAGGTGTAGTAGTAGGTCGAGTCCTTGCCGGGGAAGGCGGTGAGCGTCGTGTCCCAGGTCCGGTAGTGGGTCCAGGAGGTCGCGTTGCGGCCGTACTGCTTCCAGGCCTCCCGCGGCATGCGCACGGTGGCGGTGCCTTCGCCCCATACGCCCGTGGCGGTCGTGAAGTTCCCGGTCACGATGAGGTTGCCGAGGATGTTGACCTTCTTCGCGCTGGAGACGTTGCCTTCGACGAAGACGGTGCCGCCGCCGGTGTAGGTGTAGCCGCTCGACCAGTTCTGGGAGGCGCTGTAGTAGGTCGAGGTGGCGTTCGCCGAGTCGCGGTAGACCTCGATCGAGATCTCGGGCTGAGGCGGGAGGGTGGCGTAGGAGTGCCACTGGACGCAGTTCGGGTCGTCGCAGTTGACGCCGGCGGAGCCGTCGGTGTCCTGGTCGACGCTCCCCGCGGACCAGAACTGCGGCCAGACGCGGCTGTTGGTGATGATGGGCAGCTTGCTGACGACGGCGCCCCACTCCACCTGGGTGTTGGCGCCGGTGAGATTGACGCCGCGCACGGCCTCGATGGCGACGTTGCCCAGGGTGTTCTGGCCGTAGACCGCCTGGATGGCGCGGACCTCCTTGTTGTAGCGGTCCTTTCCGATGCTGATGATGGTGGCCTGCTTCGATTGAGGGCCGCTCGTGATGGAGACCGCGTAGGTCCCGCCGGGGACGTCGGAATAGGCCACGTCGAACCTGAAGCCGTTGATCTGGGTCCCCAGGTTGGTCAGGTTGGCCCAGGTGATCGTAGAGGTCGTCAACGCCCGGAAGCCCTTCTCGATGCCGGATTCGGCGAGGTGGAAGGCCGTGGTGTTCTGGGCCTGCTTCTCCGTCCACTTGGCCTCGCGCTGGGTGTAGAGGACCATGAGGGGGATGAGGGTCGTCAGGATGACGAGGATGAGGAGAACCGCCGCGAGCACCTGGCCGGACTGGTTCATTCGGGGCTTCATCAGTTCATCACCCGGATCTTCTGGATGGTCAGCTCGAGGGCCTTCTTGCGGCCGAGCTGGACGTTCTTGGACATGGTCATGGAGACGCTCACGAGCGTCGGGTCGTCGGAGCGGGGGAAGGTGAAGGCGATGTAGCTGAGGTTGCGGGAGAGGATGTTCTCCTTGCCGCTGAAGCGCTGGATGAGCTGGGCGCCGTTCTGGCGGAAGGAGACGTTGCGGCCGTCGATGAGCTGGAAGTCGATGCGCGACATCGGTCCCTGTCCGCTCGGCGTGCTGATGACGATGCTCGTGGCTTTGCCCTGGCGCAGGAAGCGGTTGAGGATCTCGATGCAGGCGCGCGCGTCGCGCTGGATCTCGTTGCGGGCGGTGGTCATGAGGAAGTAGTTCTGGGCCTGGATGAGCATGCGCGGGCCCACCGAGGCGATGATGCCCACGATGGCGACCGCCATCATGAGTTCGACGAGGGAGTAGCCGGCGCGGCGCAGGGTGTTCTTCATGGGACGACGATGTTGTAAGGCGTCGTGATGCTGGGATTGACGACGACGTCCGAGAAGGTCTTGGTCGTGATGGTCACCGAGGTCGCGCCGATGATGGGGACATAGACGGAGATGTAGTAGGTCGCCGGGCCGCGCAGGTCCAGCGTATAGGTGCCGTCGGCCTTGCTCGAAGCGGAGTAGTAGGTGGTCTGCGCTCCGGCCGAGGAGGCGACGATGGAGGGCGGCGTGCTGGAGATGGCCTTCGTGCTCGCCACGATGAGCGCGCCCGTCATGTGCAGGTCGCTCCCATAGGTGACGGTCCCCGCCAGCGAGCCCAGCGCGCCGATGACCGTGAAGCTCGCGGCGAAGACCGCGTTGGCGCCCGAGACGTAGGTGTCCGTCGAGACCGGGTCCGAGGTCTGCATGGGGTCGAGGGCCGGGGAGACGACGTAGGTCCCGGTGGTCATGTTCTTGATGTAGAAGTAGCCGGTGTTGTCGGTGGAGCCGGAGCCGTACTGGTAGCCGCCGCGGTTGGCGGTGAAGATGACGTTGGGCAGCGCGGAGGTCCCGGTCGTGGCGTAGCCCTGGATGACCCCTCCCTGGGAGAGGATGAAGTCCTGTTCGGTGACCTGGCCGGTGTAGACCACGGTCTCGGAGAGGGTCTGGACGAAGCGCGTGTCGGCGTTGTTGGGGTTGGCGATGACGGTGATCGGGCCGCTCGAGACGTAGGCGAAGTAGTAGCCGCTCGTGTTCGTGTATTTGAGGACCCCGGCGGCGAGGACCTGGATGTTGTTGATGCCCCGGTTGCCGACGTCGGTGACGCGGCCGGAGATGAAGCCGCCGACCCCGGAACTCGAGAGCCGCACGAAGGGGCTGCCGGCGCTGACCCAGGTGGGCGAGGAGGAGGCGTTGGGGGCGCCAATCGAGATGAACTGGGTGACGGTGACGGTGCCGATCTGGGCGAGGTAGAGTCCGCTCGAGACCGTCAGGGTCCAGGTCCCTGTGGCCGCCGGATAGAGGCCGTAGGGCGCGTAGGGGATCAGCGTGCCGTTGCTCGGACTGCTCATGTAGGCCGTGTACGAGCGCGTCGAGGTCCCCAGGAGGTCGTCGGACTCGACGAAGGCGCCGGGCATGGGCTTGCCGGTGAGCACGGTCTGCGCGGCGTCGGCGGTCGAGAAGGGGCGGTACAGGAGGCCCGAGAAGACGCCGGCGTGGGGGAAATAGAAATCGCGGGTGTTGGAGTCGGAGTCGTAGGCGCGTCCGATCGTGTTGCTGACCACCAGCGGGCTCGAGATGCGAACGAGCTGGTCGCCCTTGTTCATGCCGTCGAGGGCATCCAGGTCGAGGAAGGTCCCCTTGTAGGAGTCGGCGGGCGGCGAGTTGTCGGCGTCGCACCAGCCCACGGCGTCGAGGAGGAGTCCGTCGTAGCGCACGAGGCGCACTCCGCCGGCTTTCCCGCCGCCTCCCGTGTCGTTGCGGATGTAGTCCTTGAGCGTCCCGCTGAGGTTGTCGTAGTGCGCGTCGGCGGTCATCCAGTTGCCGGCGACGTAGAAGAAGGTGGCGTTGGCGATGAGGTAGTACTTCGAGGGCGGGATCCAGGTCGAGACGTAGGTCAGGTCGAAGTTCTGACCCGCCCCGCCGTGGTCGTCGACGTTGAAAGCGGAGCTCTCGTCGCGGTACTCGAGCTCGAGGTACTGGTTCACGGGCCCGTCCTCGGCGACGTTGATGGCGGCGGTCGTGGGATTGAAGAGCTCGACGTACTCGATGTCCTTCAGGCTCCCCCCGCAGCTGCCGCAGGCGGTCGTGGTCGCGGCGACGACCTGGCTGATGAGGGCGATCGTGCTGGCCCAGACGGAGCCGGAGACGGTTCCCGAGCCGATCTGGGTCATCGTGAGGTCCACGATGGTCGTCCCGCCGGTGGAGACGCTGACCATGGGCCGGTTCGCGTCGTACCAGCCGGCGGAGGTGACGCGGACGGTGTAGGTGCCCGTCACGACGTTGAAGTTGTAGACGCCCGAGGCGTTGGTGGTGGCGTTCCAGTCCGGGTTCTCGACGACGCGCACGTTGGCCCCGGCCACCGAGGGGCTGACCGTCCCCCGGATGGTGCCGTCGAGCGTGTTGACGTAGGGATTCTCGTAGAGGTTCTGCAGGACGAGCTTGCGCCAGGTCCCGTCCTGCTGCCAGAGCACGTAAGAGGTGATCTGCTTGAGACCGGGGTCGGGGTAGGTGTAGGAGACGGTGGAGATGACGTTGTTGTCGGTCTGAGCGAAGGCGACGTAAGTGCCCCGTTTGAAGGTGATGCCGCCGGTGTAGATGTCCTCGGGCGGGTAGTTCGACTTGTCGTAGACGAGCGCGGGGGAGAAGTTGTTGTCGGTGACGGTGTCGGTCGTGAGCAGGAGCTTGTAGTAGGAGAGGTTCTTGAGGTTCTCGACCTTCTCCTGCGCGAGGTTGATGGCGAGGGTGCGCGCCCGGGAGATGCGGATGGACTTGCTGATGTACTGGAATGCGCCGGTCAGCCCGAGGATCGCGATCGAAAGGATCGAGACGGCGACCATGAGCTCGACGAGGGTCACGCCGCGGCGGCCGCGGTTAAAGGAAAAGGTCTTCATCGTGCGCGCGCGATAGTATAGGGCTCCGAGGGGAGACGCGCAAGACGATTTGCGTCATGTCCGCCTGAACTCGGCCATGAGGCGTTCGACCAGGACGCGCAGGTCCCGCGCACGACTCGCGTCCAGGGGCGGGGTCAGGAGGTTCCGCCGTGCGCCGGGATCCGCGGAGAGGTCGTAGAAGGAGCGCTCGGCGTTGAGGGCGTCGGCGATGTAGAGATAACGGCCCTCTTCGAGCAGGCCCCAGACCGTGCTGAAGCTGGAGGCGAGCAGCCGCGTCCCCGGACCGGGGTCGAGCTCCCCTTCGCGCAGGAAGAGCGGTCGCCCACGCAGGGGGCCGCCCTTCAGCGGGCTCTGCCCGAGCAGGGCGTAGAGCGTCGGCGTCAGGTCGGTGAGGAAGGCGGGGGAGCGGACCGGGCTCAGCTCTTTGCTGAACGCGCGGGGTACGCGCAGGACCAGCGGGATGCGCAGCACCTGCGGGCGCAGGGTGTCGGCGTGGCCCCAGAGCCCGTCCTCGCCGAGCAGGTCGCCGTGGTCGGCCGTCAGGACGACGATGCTCCGCTCCCAGAGGCCCGCGCGCTTGAGGTCCGCGACGAAGCGGCCGAAGCAGGCGTCGACGCCGCGCACGCGCTCGGCGTAGCGCTCGGCGCCTTCCGCGCGCCGGTCGCCGTCCCGGATGCGCAGAGCGATGTGCAGGTCTTCGGGGCGCGAATAGACGAAGACCGGCGTCCCGGCTGCGGCCTGCGGGAGCAAGGCCGCGAGCTCCCGCGTCGTATTGCAGAAGCGATAATCTCCGACGGCGCCCTCGTCGAGGAGGCGGTCTCCGGGCGCCTGGGCGAGGAAGCGGCGCAGGTAGACGTCGAGCCCGAGCCAGCGGCGGTAGCCCGCGCGCGCGAGCAGGCGGCCGAGGTTGTCGATCTCCGGGAAGCCCGCCGGCGGCTGGCGATGCGGCAGGACGCCGCCGGCCCAGAGCGAGGGCTGGGCGAGGCCGGTGCCGCCGTACTGCGTGAAGGCGTCGAAGGCGAAGGCGCCCTCCTCGCGGGAGAAGGCCTCGAAAGCCGGGGTACGGACGCGGGCGTCGGGGTAGGCGCTCACATGGTCGCGGCGGAGGCTGTCGATGACGAACACGAAGACGTGGGGGAGAGGGGAAGGGAAGGGCTTCCAGACGTCGACGAGCGCGGGGTCCCGCGGGTGCAGGGGGGCGCCGGCGGGGAGGTTCGTGCGCGCGCGCAGGAACGCGAAGAGCGGGTCCTCGGCGGTCCGCGCGAAGAGGCGGCGCGCCGCGCGCAGAGAGGGGTCGCGGAGCTCCTGCGCGCGCAGGCCGCGCTCGAGCGCGGAGACCGCCGCGCCGCCGGAGAGCCGCAGCGCGAGCAGGAGCACGGCCGCGGGGACGACGGCCAGCGACGCCCATTCGGGTCGACGGAGACGGGGGAGCGGGGAGGCGTAAGCGAGGGCTGCGAGCGCCGCCCAGAGCGCCGGAGCGCTCAGCGTGCGCAGGAGGTCTCCCCAGTCTCGGCCGGGGAGGAGGAGCTGGAGCCCCCAGAAGGCCGCGCCGCCGCCGGCGACGGCTCCCCATGCGGCCGGTGCGGAGAGGCGGCCCAGGGGCGCGCAGAGGAACGCCGTTCCCGAGGGGAGCGGGTGCTTCGCGCAGGCGCGGCAGACGCCTCCCCAGGAGGAGGCGAGCGCGGCGCCGGCCGCGAGGGCGGCGCAGAAGGCCCACGGTGCGCGCACGGCGAGCGGGGCGCAGAAGGCGTCGTGAAAAAGGAGCGCCGCGCCCGCCGCCAGCAGAGAGAGCAGGGCGGCGGCCTCCGCGCGGGCTCCGCCTCCCGCCCAGCGCACGAGCTCGCGGGCGAGCGCCCATGAGGCGGCGGCCGCCGCGGCGAGCAGGAGATGGAGGAGGAGGCTCCAGCTCGCGCCCAGCGCCCAGCTCTCCGCGTCGGCGCGGGCGGCGAGACCGAGCGAGGAGAACGTCCAGGAGAGCAGCGCGGCGGCGAAGAGGGCCGTGACGACGCGTCCGCCCTCGGGCCCGTCCTCGCGCAGGCGCCAGTGAAGAGGCGGTGCGAGGGGGAAGAGCGCTCCCTCCCAGGCCGACAGGGGGAGCCAGGCCAGGAGCGCCTGCATGGGCGCCCAGTCCGCCGGCAGCCGCAGCGGCGGCGACATCAGCAGTCCGGCTCCGGACGCGGCGAGCGCGGCCGTGAACGGAGCGATGCTCCTGCGCGCGTCGCGACGCGCCAGGCGCAGCAGTGAGAGGGCGGCGAGCGCGGCGAAGAGTGCGCCGGGATGAGCGCGGAAGGTCTCGACGGCTGCGGGCAGGCGGTGCGCCTCGAGGAGCTGCGGCCCCTGCGCTCCGAGCGCGAAGAGCGCGGAGACGGCGATGAGAAGGCCCCAGAGTCCCCAGAGCGTGCGCAGCGCCAGGTCGAGAGGGTTCACTTGTGCTGCTCCCGTTCGAGGGCCGCCGGCAGGAGCAGGCGGCGACGCCGGGATTCTCGGAGATCGCCGACCGCCTCGGCCGTCGAGACGCCCAGGTCGAGGGCGCCGCTGCTCATCGGAGAGACCCTCAGGACCGCGCGGACCTCGGCCTCGGCGTCCGCCGGCCGGCCCTGGCGCAGGCGGACGCGCGCGATCGCCAGGCGGGGCCCGAGGAAGGCCGGAGAGCGCGCGAGCCTGCGGTAGACCTCCACGGCCTCCGCGTAGCGGCCGCGGCGTTCGAGGAACATCCCGAAGTTGAAGAGTCCTTCGATGTTGTCGGGGTCCAGGACCGCGCATCGCCGGTAGGCGGCGAGGGCCTCGTCGTAGCGCCCCAGCATCTCGAGGGGGAGCATGAGGTTGAGGCAGGTCAGCGGGTTCTCCGGCGCGAGGCGGAAGAGCCGCTCCCCGACGGCCAGCTCCGCGGGCCAATCCTCGAGCTGCTGCATCGCGAGGCCGAGGGTGCTCAGCACGAGGAGCTCGTCGGGCTGCTCCTTGGCGAGGCGTTCGAGCAGCACGCGGGCCTCGGCGGGCCGGCCCGCGTCGAGCGCGAGCGTGGCGCGCTCCATGAGCCGACGGTTCCCGCTCGCCGCGTCCGGCCGCGCAAGGAGGGAACCGCACGCGAAGGCCGCGAGGCCGAGGAGCGCCCAGGCGGCGGCGCGCAGCGGCCGGTTCCGCGCGAAGGGGATGTTCACCGCGCCCATGATACCATTCGGCGGGAATCCTGACTCGGGATTCCCGCCGAGGGTATAAAACCGAGCCCCCGGGGTCTCATTCACCCCGGGGGCTTCCGTCGGACCCGACGACGTCCGTCAGGTCTTCAGGAGCACTCCGAGTAGCCGCAGTCCTTGCAGGACGGCCCCGAGCAGCCGGACTCGTGTGCCACGTTGGAGGAGTAACACTTCGGGCAGTGCTGGGTCTTCGCGAGCTCCAGGAGGGCGTCGACGGTCTTGTTCGCCTCCTCGGAGTTGCTGTCGGAGATCCAGCCCGTGTGCTTCAGGTGCTGGCGCAGGGCCACGGCGACCGCGTGCGGGATGGAGTCGATGCGGTTCTCGCCGAAGCCCAGGGGGCGGTCGCCCTTGACCGCGTTGAGGTGCTTGAGGATCCGGATGGGGTCGCCGCCCTCGGCGAGGTACTTCGAGAGCAGGATCCCGATGACCGACGTGAGCCCCGAGATCTCGGTGCCCAGCGGCGGGATGTTCGTGAAGACCTGGTAAGGCCCGCGCTCGTCGTAGTTGATGTGGATGTGGAGCGGACCGTAGCCGGTCTTGATGAGGTAGTACTCCGACTTCACCCCGAAGGACTCGGTCGGGTCGCGGCGGCGCTTCTTCGAGGCGGTCTCGGCCGGGGCGTTGAGGTTGAGCACCTGCTGCGACTTGGAGCCGTCGCGGTAGATGGTGATGCCCTTGCAGCCCAGGTCGTAGGCCAGCTGGTAGGCGTGCTTCACGTCCTCCAGCGTCGCGGTGTTGGGGAGGTTGATGGTCTTGGAGACCCCGTTGTCGCAGTGGCGCTGGAAGGCGGCCTGGATGCGCACGTGGTGCTCGACGGAGACGTCGTGCGCGGTCGGGAAGAGCGCCTGGATGCGCTCGGGCACCTCGGCGATGCCGCGCACCGACTTGTGGTTGTCGTTGATCTTCTTCCACAGGTCGGCCTTGGAGAGCCCGAAGTAGTGGTTGTCCTCGGCGACTTCCTTGAAGAGCGGATTGACCTCGAAGAACACGTCCTTCGCCTCGGGGGTCTGCCCCTGCTTGAGGGCGTCGAGGGCCTTCGCGTTGTAGCGCGTGTAGGCCACCGCGAAGAAGGGCTCGATGCCGCTGCCGTGCAGGCCGGCCGCGATGGCGATGGTGCCCGTGGGGGCGATCGTCGTGCGCGCGCAGTTGCGGGGCTGGGCGGCGGAGCCGCGGTAGTTGCCGCTCTCCGGGTCGAAGATGGAGTCCTTCCAGTTCGGGAAGACCCCCCGCTCCTTGGCGATGCGCTCGGAGGCCTCGCGCGCCGTGGTGTTGATGGCGCGCATGAGCTTCTCCGCGAAGGCCAGCGCCTCGGGGGAGTCGTAGGCGATGCCGATCTTCACCAGCGTCTCGGCCCAGCCCATGACGCCCAGGCCGATGCGGCGGTTGCCCTTGGCCATGCGCTCGATCTCGGGGATCGGGTAGTTGTTGACGTCGATGACGTCGTCGAGGAAGCGGACGGCCGTCGTCACCGCCTGCTCCAGGCGCTTGAAGTCGAAGGTCCCTTCGGTGAGCGGGCCCGTGACGAAGTTCGCGAGGTTGAGCGAGCCCAGGTTGCAGGGCTCCCAGGGCAGCAGCGGCTGCTCTCCGCAGGGGTTGGTGCTCTCGATCTGACCGAGCGACGGCGTCGGGTTGGAGCTCGAGGAGTTGATGCGGTCGATGACGACGTAGCCGGGGTCGCCGGACTTCCAGGCGTTCTCGACCATGAGGTCCCAGATCTCGCGGGCTCGGATCTTGCCCGTGGGCTCCTTCGTGCGGGGATGGACCAGGTCGTACTCGGTGTCCTCGGCGACCGCGCGCATGAACTCCGCGTCGACGCCGACGGAGATGTTGAAGTTCTCCATCACGCCGGGGGTGTTCTTCATCGTGATGAACTCGCGGATCTCGGGGTGGTTCACGTTCAGGATGCCCATGTTGGCGCCCCGGCGCGTCCCGCCCTGCTTGACCACGTCGGTCATCTTGTCGAAGATCTGCATGAAGGAGATGGCGCCGGAGGCGACGCCCTGGGTCTTCTTCACGATGTCGCCCTTGGGCCGCAGACGGCTGAAGGCGAAGCCCGTGCCGCCGCCCGACTTCTGGATGAGCGACTGGGCGGTCACGGCCTTCGTGATGCCCTCCATGGAGTCCGGCACCGGGAGCACATAGCAGGCGGAGAGCTGCTGGAGCTCGCGGCCGGCGTTCATAAGGGTAGGGGAGTTCGGGAGGAAGTCCCAGTTCGCCATGAGGTTGTAGAAGCGCGCGGTCCAGACCTCGTGGGTCTTCGCGGCCTCGGGGACCTTCTTGGAGACGGTCTCGAGGTTCTTCATGAGGCGCATGAAGTTCGCGTCGCGCTCGGAGGTCTCGTTGGCGCCCTCGTGGAAGAGGGTCATCAGGGGCTCCCGGACGCCGTCGGCCGGGGCGGGCGAGTTCTCCACGGTGTAGCGGACGCCCTCGAAGACGCCCCACTTCTCGGCGTCGGGGTGGTTGAGGATCTCGGAGAGGGCGACGTTCCGGGCGACTCCGTCGAGCCAGGTCTCGATGCTGGCGGCGTCGCGCAGATACTTGTCCTTGATGACCTTCTGCTGATTCTCGTTGGCGTGGATCTTGGAGATGCGGGTTGCTTTGTCTGCGGCGGTCTTCTGTTTCACTCGTGGCTCACCTTGCGTCGGAATGTCGCTTCGAAAAGCGTGGAGTGAAGTATATCGCCGCGCATTTTCAGTGTCAAATCCTCCGTCGAGGAACGTCGTTTTCAGCGGACCCAAAAAACGCATAGGTCCATGGTCTTGAAAACCCGCCTGGAGGATTTAATGATAGTCGATGGTAAAACATGGAATATGCTCCGTCGTGGTCCCGACGGGGGCGGCGCGAAATCCATCAGACGGAAGAGGCCGGCAGAAGCGCCGATAACATCTGTTAATCCTTTAAAAATAAGGTGATTTTCGAAGTGCGACATCAGGGGGGATGAGCAGGGGACAGGATGATTAGAGCAATCGATGATAAAGAACGGCACGCAAAGGCATGTGGAGCGCCTTATTTGACATTTCATCTCCTCGCGAAGGAACGCCCGTTCAGCGCCTTCGCGCCGTCCGACGAGGAACCCGTCCCCCGGGTACGTGCGGAACACTTGCGCAATCGCCGGGCTTTTCGTATAATGGTCGGGTTATGTACGCGATCATCGAGACGGGTGGAAAGCAGTATTGGGTCGTGCCCGGAGATACCCTGCGCGTCGAGAAGCTCGAGGCTAAGGAAGGAACGGAGCTCGTACTCAAGGCCCTCTGGGCCGCTTCGGAGGGGCAGGAAGCCGGCAAGCCCGCCCCCGCGAAGCAATCGGCCCAGGTCAAGGTGGAGATCCTCCGCCAAGTGAAGGGTCCCAAGATCATCGTCTTCAAGAAGCGACCGAAGAAGAACTATGTCCGCCGCATGGGTCACCGTCAGGCGCTGACGGAGA
The DNA here is from genome assembly GCA_041660925.1 of Elusimicrobiota bacterium. Lineage (NCBI taxonomy): Bacteria > Pseudomonadati > Elusimicrobiota > Elusimicrobiota bacterium. The sequence goes on along the minus strand of JBAZVI010000007.1, from coordinate 24,029 downwards.
TCCGCGTGAAGGACATCGTCATCAATTAAGGTCGAGGCGGTTTCCCATGGCGCACACAAAAGCACAGGGCTCGAGCCAGAACGGACGCGACAGCAACGGCCAGCGTCTGGGCGTCAAGAGCTACGGCGGACAGAAGGTCCGGTCGGGCATGGTCATCGTCCGCCAGCGCGGCACGAAGTTCCTCCCCGGCCTCAACGTCGGCCGCGGCAAGGACGACACGCTCTTCGCGACCGCGGACGGCGTCGTGACCTTTCAGTGGGCTCGGAAGGACAAGAAGCGCATCAGCGTCCTTCCCGCCTGAGACCGGCCTCGCCGGTCCACGAAAGAACAGGATGCGGCCTCCGCATCCTGTTCTTTCTTAGGAGACATCATGGCATTCGTCGATAAGGTCCGCGTCTTCGTCGCGGCGGGAACCGGCGGCAACGGCTGCCTTTCCTTCCTGCGCGAGAAGTTCCGGCCTTTCGGAGGCCCCGACGGCGGCGACGGCGGCCGGGGCGGGGACGTCGTCTTCATCCCGAACCCCAACCTCTCCACGCTCGTGGACTTCGCCTATCGGCGGCGCCTGCTCGCCGAGTGCGGCTCCAACGGCAAGGGCACGCGCAAGTCCGGCAGCGCGGGCAAGGACCTCGTCGTCCACGTCCCTCTCGGGACCGTGGTCGTCCGGGACGGACGCGTCCTCGCCGACCTCTCGACCCCCGGCGTGCCCTGGCGGGCGGCCCGCGGCGGCCGCGGCGGCCGCGGCAACTACGCCTTCAAGAGCCAGCGCAACACCGCGCCGCGCATCTGCGAGAAGGGGGAGCCCGGCGAGGAGCACGAGCTCGTCCTCGAGCTCAAGCTCATCGCCGACGTGGGGCTCGCCGGCTTCCCCAACGCGGGGAAGTCCACGCTGCTCGCGCGCGTCTCCAACGCCCGCCCCAAGATCGCCGACTATCCGTTCACGACCCTCTCGCCCAACCTCGGGCTCGTCACCCACAAGGAGCGCGGCTTCGTGATGGCCGACATCCCGGGGCTCATCGAGGGGGCGCACACGGGCAAGGGCCTGGGCGACGAGTTCCTGCGCCACGTCGAGCGCACGCGCCTGCTCGTGCATCTCGTCGACCCCCAGGGCTTCGGGACCTCCGACGCGCTCGACGGCGTGCGCGTCATCGAGGCCGAGCTCAAGGGCTACAGCCCGGCGCTCGCCGCCAAGCCCCGCGTCCTCGCGGTCAACAAGGCCGACCTGCCCGGCGCCAAGGAGCTGTACGCGAAGCTCAAGCGCCGCTACCCCAAGCGCCGCATCTTCCTCATCAGCGCCGCCACCGGAGAAGGGGTGAAGGGGCTGCTCGACGTGCTGATCGCCGACCTCGCCCGGATCCCGCTGACGAAGCCCGCGCTGCGCGTCGAGGCGGACGAGGACGCGGACATCGTGCGCCTCGAGAAGGGCTTCGCGGTCGAGCGGCTCGGGGAGGGCGCCTTCGGCGTGAGCGGACCCGCCCTCGAGCGCCTGACGGCGATGACCGACATGACGCTCGAGGAGTCGGTGGACCGCTTCCAGAACATCCTCAAGCGGGTGGGCGTCGAGAAGGCCCTGCATCGGGCGGGGATCAAGGAGGGGGACACCGTGCGCATAGGGAAGACGGAGTTCGAATGGTCCGAGGCCAAGCGCGCGTACAAGGTCTATAAGGGAGCGGGGAGGAAGCATTGAAGACTCTCGAGTTCTACGAGGCGAAGGCGGAGGATCCCTCCGACGCCGGCGCCGCCTACGCGTTCTGCCAGCGCCTCGCCGACCGTCACCCCGAGAACTTCCCCGTCGCCTCTCCCATGCTTTCGCGCCGACTGCGCCGCCACGTCGCCGCGGTCTACGCCTTCGCGCGCATCGCCGACGACATCGCCGACGAGGCGGAGCACAAGGACGCCCGCCTCGAGCGCCTCCGGGACTGGCGCCGCCAGCTCGACGCCGTGGGCCGGGAGACGCCGAAGCACCCCGTTTTCGTCGCCCTGGCCGATACCTTCCGCGCCCTCGACCTGCCCCGCGGGCCCTTCGAGGAACTCCTCGACGCCGCTCTCCAGGACTGCACGAAGACCCGCTACGAGACCTTCGAGGAGCTCCTCGACTACTGCCGGCGCTCGGCGGACCCGGTCGGCCGACTCGTCCTCATGATCCACGGCTACCGCGACCCGGAGCTCTTCAAGCTCTCCGACTGCGTCTGCTCGGGCCTGCGCCTCGTCGACTTCATGCAGGACCTCTCCGGGGACCTCAAGCGCGACCGCATCTACCTTCCCCAGGAGGACTTCCGGGCCTGCGGCTACAGCGAGGCCGACCTGCGCATGGGCGTGGCCAACGAGCGCTTCCGCAACCTCGTGAAGCTGACCTGGAAGCGCACGAAGGCCCTTTTCGAGGAAGGACGCCCGCTCTCCGCTCGGCTGGACTGGCCGCTGCGCTGGGAGGTCCGCTTGACCTGGTTCGGCGGCATGGAGGTCCTGCGAAAGGTGCGCAAGCAGGGCTTCGACACGCTCCACCGGCGCCCCCGGATCGGCGTTTTCGACTGGCCCCCGCTCGCCTTCAAAACGCTGACACGGCGATGAGCGCTCCGGAGTCCGGCTCCAACTTCTCGCTCGCGTTCCTGTTCCTTTCCGCGCCCCAGCGCGAGGCCCTGCGCGCGGTCTACGCCTGGTGCCGGCACGTCGACGACGTGGTGGATTCCGGGGCGCTGCCGCCGCCGGAGGCGGCGCGCGCTCTGGAGGAGTGGCGCTCCGAGATCGAGCGGCTCTATGAAGGGAAGGAGACCCACCCGCTCGCCCGGCGACTGCGCCCCCATGTGCTGGCCTATCGCCTGCCCAAGGCGGCCTTCCTCGACGTCCTCGCCGGCGTGCGCATGGATCTCGAGCGCACCCGCTACGAGACCTACGCGGACCTCGAGCGCTACCTCTACGGCGTGGCCGGCGCCGTCGGCCTGCTCTGCGTCGAGATCTTCGGCTACAAGCGCACCCCGCCCGAGCGCGTGCGCGAGTACGCGGTGGCCATGGGCAACGCCTTCCAGCTCACGAACATCCTGCGCGACGTGGGCGGCGACCTCGAGCGCGGCCGCATCTACCTGCCGCTCGAGGACCTGCGCGCCGCCGGCTGCAGCGAGGACGCCGTCGTGCACCGGCGCTACGGCCCGGAGTTCACGCGCCTCATGAGCCGGCAGTACGAGCGCGCCAAGGAGTACTACCGGAAGGCGCGGACCCTCCTCGAGCCCGAGGACCGGGTCGCGATGCTCCCGGCCGAGGTCATGGCCGAGGTCTACGAAGAGGTCCTCGAGCGGGTGCGCGCCGAGAACTACCGCGTCTTCTTCCAGCGCGTGGGCCTGAGCACCGGCCGCAAGCTCGTGCTCGCCGGACGCGCCTGGGCCCGGACCCACGGCATCTACTAGAATATCCCCAGGAGCCCCGTTCATGATCAAATCCGACCAGTGGATCCGGCAGCGCTGCCTTGAGGACCGGATGATCGAACCCTTCGTGGAGCGTCTCGACGGGGGGGGGAAGGTCTCCTACGGGCTCTCCTCCTACGGCTACGACATCCGGGTCGCCGACGAGTTCAAGATCTTCACCAACGCGCTGGCCGGCTGCATCGACCCCAAGGCCTTCGACCCCCGGTCCTTCGTGGACTTCAGGGGCGAGCACTGCATCGTGCCGCCGAATTCCTTCGCGCTGGCCCGCACGGTGGAGTACTTCCGCATCCCCCGCAACGTCCTGGCGGTCTGCCTCGGCAAGAGCACCTACGCCCGCTGCGGCATCATCGTCAACGTCACCCCGCTGGAGCCCGAGTGGGAGGGCATCCTCACCATCGAGATCAGCAACACGACGCCCATCCCGGCCAAGATCTACGCCAACGAGGGCATCGCCCAGCTCCTCTTCTTCGAGAGCGACCAGGTCTGCCAGACCAGCTACAAGGACCGCAAGGGCAAGTACCAGAGCCAGACCGGCGTCGTCCTGCCCCGCATCCTCCAGAAGAACCCCTGATGCTCCGGGCGTCCCTAGAAGCCATCCAGAAACCCCGCTGCGCCTGCAAACGCGGCTTTCGGCCTCCGGCGTCGTTGCTCGGACCGCCGCGTACCTCCAGTACGCTGCGGTCCTCTTGCCTAGCCGGAGGCGCGAAATCCACGTTTTCGCGTATCAACGGGGTTTCTGGATGGCTTCTAGTCGGCCTCTTCCTCTTCCCGCTGCTCGCGGGGACGCTGCGCGCCCAGCTCCCGCTCATGGACCGGTCGGCGGCGCTCCAGGAGATGAAGCGCCGCCGGGTGGTGCCGCAGGACCAGGAGGACTTCTCGGCCGACGACTTCACGCTCCTCTCGCGCGTGCGCGAGGCGCAGGCGCTGGGAGCTTTCGGGCTTCTGCGCGCGCGCATGGGGACGCTCAAGGGTTACGCGCTGGAGTCCCGCACGGGCTCCAGCGAGCTGGACGTCTGGCTGACCGTCGAGGGCTATCGGAAATACCTCTTCCTCCGCTCGCAGGACGCCCGCAAGTACTTCGAGACGCACGGCGCGGAGGCCAAGGAGGTCTTCCGCCTGCGCAGCCTGTCGGGCCGGGACCTCTTCGACTCCCGGGGGATGCTGACGCAGGAAGGCGACGAACTCTTCAACCGCATCCATCGCAGCCTCCCGGCTTTCTGGCGCTACCGCGACGGACGTACGGGCGGAAACACCCGCCCCACCGCCGAGCGCACCGCGGCCCTCACCGGCGCTCCAAGGATCCCTCCGGCCCCGAGCGGAGCCGGGGGGAAGAAGCCGTTGAAGCCCGCGGCCGAGGACGCCGAGGCCGCCAAGCGGGCGGGGATGCTCAAGAGCACCGGCTACGTGGAGATCGAGGAGGGCGAGGAGCAGTTCCTTATAAAGACCACGAAGCTGTCGGAAGCGGACCTCGAGAAAGAGAGCTCGCTGCAGGTCGTCCGCGGCAAGACCGTGGTCTACTACCTCATGTCGCCCTCCGACCCCTTCTTCGCCTTGGTCGCCCGCTACCGCTCCGGCGATAAAAGCGGGAATCTCCAAGGCACCCCGACTTTTAAATAGGTGCCTGCTACCACACTTTTACACTTTTAAAGGACTCAGTCGTAAAAGTGTAAAAGTGTGGTAGCAGGCACCTCTTGATATTGAGGGGGGCTTCGCGGGCATTCGACGAGAAATAAGCATTGTTCCGACGGGGGGGACTTTGCTATACTCACAGGGCTATGCATACAGAGACGACGATCACGACCCCGAAGCAAGCCCAAGCGGGACGCCGCTGGGTGCACATCGACGCCGAGGGCAAGGTCCTCGGACGCCTGGCCTCTCAGGCCGCGAACCTTTTGCGCGGGAAGCACAAGCGCTACTTCACGCCGGCCGTCGACTGCGGCGACTTCGTCCTCGTCACCAACGCGGCGAAGGTGAAGCTCACGGGCAACAAGCTCGAGCAGAAGACCTACTTCAGCCACTCCGGCTACGCCGGCGGCGCGAAGATCATGCCCATGAAGCTCCAGATGGAACGCGATCCCCGCCGGGTCGTCTATCTCGCCGTCAAGCGCATGCTGCCGGTCAATCGCCTGCGCGGACAGCAGATGACCCGCCTCAAGATCTACCCCGGGGCCGCGCACCCCCACGCCGCTCAGCTCGCGCCCGAGGTTAAAAAGTGACCGATTCCTCCTCCATCCTCGCGACCGGCCGGCGGAAGACCTCCGTCGCGCAGGTCCGCCTCATCCCCAACGGTCAGGGCAAGGTCCTCGTCAACGCCAAGCCCATCGGCGAGTACTTCCGCGGCTACGACCGCCAGATCCGCACGGTGCAGCTCCCGCTCGAGAAGGCCGAGCAGAAGGGCTACGACGTCACGGTGAAGGTGGTCGGCGGCGGGCTCACCGGCCAGGCGGAAGCGATCCGCCACGGCCTCGCCCGCGCGCTCGCGCGCGTCGACGAGAAGTTCAAGAAGATCATGCGCAAGGAAGGGTACCTCACCCGCGACCCGCGCATGGTCGAGCGCAAGAAGCCCGGCCAGCCGAAGGCCCGCAAGCGCTTCCAGTACTCCAAGCGCTGATCCGGAGTCCTCTGTGGCCCGGGAACGCATAAAAGTCCGCGGTCTCCTGCGGATCCCGGCGGTCCTGCTCGCCTGCTGGGGCTTCCCCGTGGCGTTGAAGGCCCTCTACGACCTGTTCGTCGGCGAGCCCGAGGCCAACCTCTACGCCCCGCAGCCCTGGGCGTTCGTGACGCGCGAGCAGTGGCTGCGCTACGGAGGCTTCGAGCTCGCCTACGGGCTCGCCTGCCTCGGCCTGGCCTGGTACCTCTGGAGCATTTCCCGCTTCCTCCCCGAGACGATGGAGCGGGAGACTCCGGCGGCCTAGTGCGCGTCGGCTGCTGCGGCTTCCCCGTCGCCCGCGCCTCGTACTACCGGCGCTTCGACGCCGTCGAGCTCGTCTCCCCGTTCTACGACCTGCCCCGCATCGAGACCGCGCGGGCCTGGCGGGCCGAGGCTCCCGAAGGCTTCGACTTCTCGCTGAAGGCCCCCCTGCTCATCACCCACCCGGCCTCGAACCCGTCCTATGAGCGCCGCCGCGGCAAGCTTCCCGGCCGTCCCGGGCGCTTCGGCCATTTCCAGGACAGCGACGAGGTCCGCGCCGCCTTCGCGGCGACCCAGGAACTCGTCGAGGTCCTCGGCGCGCGCTTCCTGCTCTTCCAGACCCCGCCGAGCTTCCACCCCGGCGCCGAGAGCTTGCGCGCCCTCTGCCGCTTCTTCAAGGGGGCCCCGCGCGGACGGGCGTCGTTCGTCTGGGAGCCCCACGGGGGGTGGGAGCCCTCCGTCGTCGAGCGCGTCTGTGCGGACCTCGACCTCCTGCGCGTCTGCGACCCCCTGCGCGATGAGCCGCCGCGGCGCGGTTCGGCCCTCTACTGCCGCGTCCACGGGGCCCTCGACGCCGCGACGCACGCGCGGGCGCACGAGTTCGGCGACCCGGACCTTGCGCTCCTGCGCGAGCGCTGTCCGGCCCGGACCTGGCTCTTCTTCGGCAACCGCGCCTCCTTCCGCGACGCCGGCCGCTTCAAGAAGCTCATGGGCATCCTCTGATGTGCGGCTTCGCGGGGCAGTTCCGCCTCGACGGGAAGCTTCCCGAGGCCGAGCGCGTCGAGGCCGCGGCGGAGCGCCTCGCGCACCGCGGGCCCGACGACGCCGCCGCCTTCCGCGACGAGCGCGCCGCGCTCTCTTTCCGGCGGCTCTCCATCCTCGACCTCGCGAACGGCCGCCAGCCGATGTCGAGCGCGGACGGCCGGTTCACCCTGGTCTTCAACGGCGAGATCTACAACCACCCGGTCCTCAAGGAGGAGCTCGAGGCCCGCGGCGTGCGCTACCGCACGCGCTCCGATGCGGAGACGGTGCTCCACCTCTTCGCGCTGCACGGGGAGGAGGCCTTCCGGCGTCTGGAGGGGATGTTCGCGGTCGCGGTCTACGACGCCCACAAGCGCGCGCTGACCCTCGCGCGCGACCCGATCGGGGTCAAGCCGCTCTACTACCACTTCGACGGAGGGACCCTCGCCTTCGCCTCCGAGCTGCGCGCTCTCGCCGCTCTCCTGCCCCACGAGCGCATCGACCCCGCGGCGGCGACCGACTACCTCTGCTACGGCCTCGTCCACGCGCCGCGCACCATCCTGGAGGCGGCCCTCAAGCTGCCGCCGGGTCACTGGCTGCGACTCGACGCCCAGGGGCTGCGCGTCGAGAAGTACTGGGAGCTCCCCTCGCGCCACGCCGGGCGCCATCCGCGGCGCGAGGTCGGCTTCGCCGAGGCCCTCGCGGAGACCGAGCGCCTCCTCATCGCCTCGGTCCGCGAGCAGCTCCTCAGCGACGTCCCCGTCGGCGCCTTTCTGAGCGGGGGAGTGGACTCCTCGCTGATCGCCGCCTTGATGACGCGGGCGACCCGCGCCAAGGTCGAGACCTTCAACATCGGCTTCTCGGGCGCGCGCGCGGGTCTCGACGAATCCGCCCACGCACGCGCGGTCGCCCGTTATCTCGGCACGGAGCACCATGAGCTGGTCCTGCCGGCCGCCGTGCTCGACGACGTCGCCGGCCTCGCCGAGTGCCTCGATGAACCGGTCGCCGACTCGGCCATCCTGCCCACCTATCTGCTCGCGAAATACGCCCGCAAGCGGGTCAAGGTCGTGCTCACCGGGGAGGGCGCCGACGAGCTCTTCGGCGGCTACAACCGCTACAAGGCCGCCTGGCTTTCGGAGGCCGTCGCGGCGATGCCGGCCTGGGGCCGCCGCCCGGCCGCGGCGCTGGCGCGCGGTTTCGGGCGCGGGCGCCTCTTCGAGGGCATCCCCTACGCCGACCTCGCCTCCTGGGGACGCAGCAGCGCGCACGGGGACCCCGAGCAGTACGCGATCGTGCTGAAGCCCGAGTTCCGCGCCGCCTCCCATCGGATCGACGCGCTCGAGTGGCTCAAGGACTACGACGAGCCGCACACGCTCGCCGGCGCCCAGGGCTTCGACCTGCGCACGGTGCTCTGCGACGCCCTGCTCATGAAGGCCGACAAGGCCACGATGCGGGCCTCGCTGGAGGCGCGCGTGCCCTTCCTCGACCGGCGCCTCGTCGAGTACGCGCTCGGCCTGCCGGGCTCGGTGAAGATGAGGCGCCTGAAGGGGAAGTACCTGCTGCGCCGCATCGCCGCCAAGTACCTGCCGCGTCCCATCGCCTTCCGGCGCAAGCACGGCTTCGTCGTCCCCTGGGAGGAGTGGGTCCGCTCGCCGAAGAACTCCTTCCTCGAGGACCTCCTCGCCGACCGCGGCTTCGAGGGCCTGGGGGTCTTCGACGTACCCCGCCTGCGCGCGATGCTCGCCCACCTGCGCGCCGGCTCGCGCGAGATCGATACCGGCCTGCTCTACCGCATCGCCGTCCTCGGGCTGTGGTGGCGCGGACTGCGGAGCCTGCCGCATCCCGCCGTCAAGAACTGAGTCCCCCGCCGTCCTTCGCCACAATTTGTAGAATGGCGGCGATGCTCTCTTCCCGTTCCCGGCGCGCGGGATCCTGCCCTCCGCTCCTCGCGGAGGTCCGGCGCCTGCAGTCGCGGCTGCGCCGCTTCGAGGACTTCGCCCTCGTCCCCTCGTCCCCCGCGCCCGCCGCGGAGCCGGCCGGACCGGACCCCGACGCGGCGTTCTCCGCGCTCAAGTGGCCGCCCGCGGACCTCCGGCTCGCCCGCGCCTGCGCGCGCTCCCTCGAGGAGTCGGGGAAGGCCCTGGGCGAGGCCGCCGCCGAGGCGCGCCTTTTCGGCACCCCCGTCGACGCCTTCATCCGTCAGGCGGCCTCCGTCCTGCGCGAGGGAGGCCGCGAGCTCGAGGCGGCCGCGCGCGAGCTCGGCCGTGCGCCGGACCCCCGTGCCGGCGCCCTGGTGCAGGCGCGCAAGGCTTTTCTCTACGTCGAAGGCCTCACCCGCAAGGGGCTGGCCGAACAGCTCCAGGGGCCGAGCGTCGTGCGCATGCTCAAGACCCGCGAACTCTACCGCCGCCTCTCCGACGCCGCCGCGCATGGCGTCGAGGCGACGGACCGGCTCGCCGAACTCCTCGTGAGGAACCCATGAACCGAAGAACGACGCTCCTCTCCCTCGCCGCCGCCCTGCTGCTCGCGCTCCCGATCGCCGGCGTCTGCGCCGGGGAGTCCCTGCGCATCCAGGTCTTCCACACCAACGACATCCACGGCTGGATCATGGCCCGGCCGGCGACCTACAACAAGGAGGACCCCAGCCGCATGGTCGGCGGCGCGGCGGTCGCCTCCAACGCGATCAAGAAGCTCTCCGAGCCGGGCGTCCCCCGCCTCCTCCTCGACGTCGGCGACTGGTTCCAGGGCACGCCCGAGGGCAACTTCACGCAGGGGCGCTCGCTGGCGGAGTACTTCAACCTGCTCGGCTACGACGCGCTCACGGTCGGCAACCACGAGTACGACTACGGCGAGGAGAACCTCAAGAGCCTCATCGGCTCGATCAACGCCCCGGTCCTCGGCGCGAACGTCCTCACCGCCGCGACGAACGAACGGGTCCCCTACCTCAAGCCGTGGATCATCAAGGACGTGGGCGGCGTGAAGGTCGGCATGTTCGCGCTGATCACCACCGGCATGAGCACCCTGGTCTTCCCCAAGAACTTCCCCGGCCGCGCCGCCGGCGACGAGATCGAGTGGGCGCGCAAGACCGTCTCCGAGCTCAAGGCCGCGGGCGCCGAGGTCGTCATCCTCCTCTCCCACGTGGGCTACGCCGACCTCGACAAGACCCAGTTCAAGGACGACAAGGCCATCGCGACCGCGGTGCCCGGCATCGACCTCATCGTGGGCGGGCACTCGCACACCCTGCTCAAGGAGCCCTGGCGCGAGCCGAAGAACGGGACGCTCGTCGTTCAGACCGGCTCCAGCCTCAACCGCCTCGGCAAGGTCGTCCTGGAGATCGACCCCAAGACGCACAAGATCCTCCGCTCCGAGGACAAGGTCTACGACCTCTGGGTCGACCAGTACGGCGAGGACCCCGCGGTCCTCAAGCTCGTCGAGAAGTATCGCAAGGAGGTCGGCAGCGCCCTCGACGTCGTCATCGGGAGCTCGACGGTCATGCTGCGCCGCGAGCGCTACGAGGAATCCTCCCTCGGCGACTGGATGTGCGACTGCACCCGCAAGTACACGAAGACGCAGATCGCCTTCCAGAACTCGGGCGGCATCCGCGCCGACCTCACCGCCGGACCGGTGACGATGCGGACCGTGTTCTCCATCATGCCCTTCGACAACACGCTGGTGACCCTGACCATGACGGGGGCCCAGCTGCGCGAGGCGCTCGAGCATTCCGTCGACGGGGACCGCGGCATCCTGCAGGTCGCGGGCCTCACCATGCGCTACGAAGCGGCGGCGCCGAGGGGGAAGAAGCTGCGCGAGGTCCTCGTGGGCGGGAAGCCGCTCCAGGACGCCGAGAGCTACTCGGTGACGGCGGCGGACTTCGTCGTGGGCGGCGGCGACGGCTACGCGTCCTTCCAGAGGGGGGCCGACCCGGCCTACACGCCGGTGCTCGTGCGGGACATGCTGGAGTGGTGCGTGCGCAACTACTCCCCGCTGGCCATGCCGACCGACGGACGCATCCAGAAACTCTGAAATCGGCTGGAAATTTAATAGGATAGGCGCCGGTACATGGAAATCGTCAAGGTCGCCAAGGAAAAAGTCGACAAGACCGTCACCTTCTTCAAGAAGGTGCTCGGCATGATGATGGTCTGGGGGCTCATCTACAGCCTCGTGACCATCGGCGGGCTCAAGGTGGCGTTCGACTACGACGACACCCTGGTCTTCTCGACACCCTCGTATACCAAGGCCTTCAAGAGCGGGACGGTGCCTTTCTCCCCGGCCTTCTGGGAGATCGTCAACAACAGCTACGACATCGAGAGCCGCAAGATCCTGACCAACTCCGCGGCGTGGATCCTGCGCGTCTTCGGCTTCCGCATCACCATCCTCGCCGACCGGCCCTCTTACGGGGGGCAGGCCTTGCGCAAAGAGTGGCGCCACTTGGCCTCGAACTTCGTCTTCGCGGGAGAGCGCGAGGGCGTGCGCGCGGCCACACTGGGCAGCGCGACCTATGTGCTCTATTTCACCGACCGGGATTCCTCCATCACCGCCGGCCGCAAGGCCAAGGTCCTGGCCCTCCGCATCCGCCGCAGCCCCAAGTCGAGCTACAAGGAAGACTACCACCCCGCGACGATGCAGGAACTCGTCGTCCCTTTCTCCGAGTATTGACCGTACGCGTGAATCATCAAAGAGCGCCCGCTTACGCGGGCGCTCTTATTTATCCATCGGATGGGCCTAATATGAAACATCAGGGGGCAGTCCCCCTGACGTGAAACATGAAATGTGTGGGGGCACCCCCCTGATGACTAAACGTTATATGGCAGGCACGATAATGGGCGCTTGACCTGCGTCCTATTGAGGTATAATAAAAACAGGCCGGGAGTCCCGATTGTGGACAATTAGGCCACAGATACCATGAATAAGAACCGCCGCCCGCTCATCGCCGGAAACTGGAAGATGAACCTCGACCTCAAGGGCTCGCTCGCCCTGGTCCAAGGCCTGCTCTCCTCGCTGCCCAAGCCCTATGAGGGCCCCGAGATCCTGGTCGCCCCGCCGTTCACCGCGCTGACCAGCGTCGGCTCCGCCCTGAAGGGCGGACCGATCGCGCTCGGCGGGCAGAACCTCCACTGGGAGGAGAAGGGCGCGTTCACCGGCGAGATCGCCCCGAACCAGCTCAAGGACGCGGGCTGCACGCACGTCATCATCGGTCACTCCGAGCGCCGCCAGTATTTCGGGGAGACCGACGAGACGGTCAACAAGCGCATCCGCGCGGCGCTGAAGGCGGGCCTCGTCCCGGTGTTCTGCATCGGCGAGACGCTCGCGGAGCGCGAATCGCAGAAGACCTACCGGGTGCTCGAGACCCAGCTGAGCGGCGGCCTCAAGGGCCTCGCCGCGGTCGAGCTCGCCGCGCTCGTCATCGCTTACGAGCCGGTCTGGGCCATCGGCACCGGCAAGACCGCCACGCCGGCCCAGGCCCAGGACGCCCACCTCTTCATCCGCAAGACCGTCGCCCGCCTGCTCGGGCAGGGCTTCGCGGACGCGGTCCGCGTCCTCTACGGCGGCTCGGTGACGGCCGAGAACGTGGACGCCCTCATGTCCGAGCCCGACCTCGACGGCGCGCTCGTCGGCGGTGCGAGCCTCAAGGTCGAGGCCTTCTCCCGCATCATCAAGTTCCAGACGCCGGTGGGACGCTAGATTGGCGACCCGGTGCTCCGACCGGGGAATTATGCGTGTTTTGGAGGCCCGAGCCTGATGCGGATTCAAGGAGCGACGACCGAAGATAGCGTGGTCTATCTGAGGGAGGAGCGACGCGGAATGCGCGCGGGGGCGGGCCTCCCCGTCCAGAATAGTTTCGCTGCCGTAGGCAGCGAAACTTCTTGGAAAGGGGCCGGGCGCTTTCGGGCTGCGACCGCGTCATTCGTCGCTCAGATGCCTCGAGGCATCCTCGCTCCTCTCTCCTTGTCTCGCCTGGACGAAATCGCCCGGACAAAACATGCATAATTCCCCGGTCGGAGCACTTGCCCGGGACATCGCGAAGGACGTCCTCGAGCGCATCGAGCGCTCGAAGACGGCCGTCCCGGTCGGGATCTCGAACAAGCACGTCCACCTCAGCGCCGAGCACTGGGACCTTCTCTTCGGCCGCGACAGGAAGCCGACGGAGATGCGGCGCCTGCGTCAGCCCGGCTACTTCGCCTGTCATGAGACCGTGGACGTCGAGGGGCCCAAAGGCCGCTTGAACGGCCTGCGCCTCATCGCCCCGCACCGCCCCAAGACCCAGGTCGAGCTCTCGCGCGGCGATGCGCTGGCCCTCGGCCTCAAGCCGCCGGTCGCCGGCTCGGGGAAGCTCGAGGGCGCGGCGCCCGTGAAGGTGCACGGGCCGAAGGGCTCGGTCGAGGTGCAGGAGGGGCTCATCATCCCGATGCGCCACCTCCACCTCAGTCCCGACGAAGGAAGAGTTTTGAACCTGAAGACCGGGGACATCGTGCGCATGCGCGCCGGCATCGGCGGGCCGCGCGAACTGGTCTTCGAGCAGGTGCTGGTCCGCGTCTCGCCGGAGTTCGCGCTCGAGCTCCACGTCGACAGCGACGAGGCGAACGCGGCGTGGCTCAAGAACGGGGACTTCGTCCACATCACATAAGAGAACGGGGGAACACATGGAAGCTCTGGGAATGATCGAGACGCGCGGCCTGGTGGCCTGCGTCGAAGCGGCGGACGCGGCGGTGAAGGCCGCCAACGTGCACATCGTCGGCTACGAGAAGGTCGGCACCGGCCTCGTGACCGTCCTCTTCCGCGGCGAAGTCGCGGCGTGCCGCGCCAGCTGCGACGCCGGCGGCGCCGCCGCCCAGAAGGTCGGCGAGCTCGTCGCGGTGCACGTCATCCCGCAGCCGCACCCGGACCTCGAGGGGAAGATGCCCATCTCCCTGCCCGAGACGCTCGCCCGCGGACGCAAGTAAGCGGCGGCATCGACGCCGATGCTGTTCGCCCGCGTCGTCGGGACCATCGTCTCCACCCAGAAGGAGGAGAAGCTCGTCGGTCGGAAGCTGCTCCTCGTCCGATCGGCCGACCCGCAGGGCGCGGTCCAAGGCGCCCCGCTGGTCGCCGTGGACGCGGTCGGCGCCGGCGAAGGCGAGCTGGTGCTCATCGTCCAGGGCTCCTCGGCGCGGCAGACCGCCCGCACCGAGGGCGCGCCGGTGGACGCCACGATCGTCGCGATCGTGGACACCGTCGAGCTGGGCGGAAAGCGCGTGTTCTTCAAGAAGGACGACGCGCAAGGCTGACGCCGGGAGGCCGCTCCCATGAACAACGACGACATCACGCGCATCGTCGCGGAAGTGCTCCGCCAGGTCGAATCGGCCGAGGGTCCGCTCCAGCTCGCTTCCGGCCGCCGTCCGGCCGGAAGCGAGGGGGGCTTCGTCTTCTCTAGCATCGACGACGCCTTCCGCGCGGCGGAGGGCGCCCAGGAGGAGTTCCAGGCCATGGGCCTGGAGGCGCGGCGGAAGATCATCCGCGCGATGCGCTCGGCCGGGGTGCAGAACGCCGAGCCCCTCGCGAAGATGGCGCGCGAGGAGACGGGGATGGGGCGCTGGCCCGACAAGGTCCAGAAGAACCTCGTCTGCTCGCTCAAGACCCCCGGCGTCGAGGACCTGCGCGCGCAGGCCTACACCGGCGACAAGGGACTCACCTTGGTCGAGTACGCGCCCTTCGGCGTCATCGCCGCCATCACGCCCTCGACGAACCCCTGCGCCACGGTCATCAACAACGCCATCTCGGCGCTCGCCGGCGGCAACGCGGTCATCTTCTCTCCGCATCCGGCGTCGGTCAAGTGCAGCCGCGAGACGATGCGGCTTTTGAACGACGCCATCGTCTCGGCCGGCGGCCCGCGCAACCTCCTCGTCACCGTCGACCCGCCCTCGCAGGAGACGACGAAGGCCCTGCTCACCCACCCGGGCCCGCGCGTCAACCTCGTCACCGGCGGCCCCGCCATCGTGAAGGTGGCGCTCACCGCCGGGAAGGTCTGCAAGACCATCGCCGCCGGACCCGGCAACCCGCCGGCCATCGTGGACGAGACCGCGCTGCTGCCCCGGGCCGCCGAGGACATCATCACCGGCGCCTCCTTCGACAACGGCGTGCTCTGCACCGCCGAGAAGGAGGTCATCACGACCCGGGCCGCGCACGGGCGCTTCCTCGAGGCCATGCGCCGCGACCCGCGCGCCTTCGAGCTCTCGCCCTCGCAGATCGACGCGGTGACGAAGCTCGTCATCGTCGAGGGCGGCAGGGGCTGCAAGGACCCCAAGCTCAACCGCGACTTCGTCGGCAAGGACGCCGCCGTCATCGCGAAGGGCGCCGGCATCTCGGTGCCCGAGGGCGTGCGCCTGCTCTGGGCCGACGTCCCCAACGACCATCCTTTCGTGTGGACCGAGCAGCTCATGCCGGTGCTGCCGGTGACCTCGGCCGCGGACATCGACGCGGCCATCGAGCTCGGCTACCACGCCGAGGGCTACAACCGCCACACCTCGAGCATGCACTCGATGGACGTCGCGAACCTCACGAAGATGGGCCGGCGGATGGCCTGCTCCATCTTCGTCAAGAACGCCCCGACCTTCTACGGCCTGGGCATGGGCGAGGGCTACGCGACGATGTCCATCGGCACCCCGACGGGCGACGGCCTGACCAAGGCGACGCACTTCGTGCGCCCGCTGCACTGCAGCCTCGTGGGATACTTCAGAATCGCATGATAATGAGACGGCTTTTCGGAGGGCTGGCGCTCATCGTGCTCGCAGCGGGATTCTTCTCCTGTCGCAAGACGGAGCCGCCCGCTGACAATCGCCCCGTCGCTCCGGACCTTCCTTTGCCGAAGAAGCGCGCAGAGCGCCCGGGGATGTCGGAGAAGGATAGGAAGCTGCTCGCGGCGTTGAACGCCACCCATGAACAGAGTCTCTTCGAGTGGCGCATGGAGCGCAACGACCGACATGAGCTCGTTCGTCCAGCTCCGCCGGGCTTCACGCTCGAGCCGGTTTCCAGGAAGATCAAGCTGACCTTGATTCCGCAGGCGACTCAGTTGCGCAAGGGGGAGCGCTTCACCTATCGACTGGAACTCCAGAACGTGGGACGCGAGGCACTCTCTGTCTGGGATGGATCGAAGTCGCTTTTTAAGACTGGCGAACCGATCGATGAGCATTTCAGGTTTTATTTGAGCGGCCCTGACGGAGAGCTGGTGCTGCAGTCGGAAGAGAAAGCCATCGCGAGCGGGGGCTACTCGACGGAGTTCCGCCTCCCCGATGAACGGCAGTTGACGTCGGAACAGCGCAGCTTGCGGGTTCGGGATCTCAACGCCTATTCCGAACGCATTGATCAACTTCGCGTCACCTTGTTGCCAGGTGAAACGCTTTATTCTAGAGCGCCGAAGAAGGTAGACCCCGTGGAAGATTTTTACAGAACCCTGGGGGGGAAGATTCCGCCGAAGCCGGCCATCCCGGGTTTTCATGCGTTGCAGACGTCCTATCAGTTCACCAGGCCGGGAACCTATCGGCTGAGGGTCGTTTATGACGATCTTCCTCCTGTACGGAAGTCGAGTCCGATGGGTTCAGAATTCGATCGGCATACTCGGGAGTTGGATGACGTGCTCCGTCAATATGCGCTGGGACGTTTTGAATCGCAAGACGTCGTTTTTGAGGTCGTTCCGTGATTGTGGGGTTGTTGTTGATGGTTTTGTGGAACCCAGTGCATGCCGCTGCGACGGATCGGCCATGTTCAAATGCATGGGGGGTTTCCTATCCGTGTTCTGCGACTGAAGAAATGAAGGCGGAAATATTGGATTTGATATCCCAAGGGGAGGATCGGCGCAAACAAGCCATCGGATTTCTCGATGCCGAGAAAAAAGCTCGTGCAAGAGCCGAGTCAGATGATAGCCCCAAGGCTCTCGAGGCATGGGGTCTGGCTAAGCGGATGCTCGACGAGGCGAACGCAGAGCGAGATAGCGCATTTTCGCGAGCGATAGCCCTGTCCCTGAAATACTATAGCGTCCAGATTCGAGGAGGCACAATCCAGAACGGGCCGTTTGCCGGACAACAAGCAAAAGAACGCATCTCCGTCCTCCCAGATGGGATTCGATATCGAGAAGTTACGGCTGAGGATGGGACGAAACACTACCTGGGTTTCTCTCCCAAGGTTCGGGAGGGGCAGATTCAGGCGGGCGGGGTATGGGAAGATGGTCTCATAATGATTCGTGAAGGTTTATTCTCCAAGGTGTTGAAGAGCGGGAACCCTGGGGTTCTTGCCTCGACGCTCTATCATGAGTCCATTCACCAGCAGCGCTTGACGTTGACTGGCTGGGAATCGTTGCCTCAGATCGAGCATGAAGCCTATTCCGATGAGACGTACCATGTGGATGCTTTTGAGCTCAGCAAATATGATCGTGGAATTCTGCGCGAGAATGTGAGCTACTGGAATCATCGACGCTTGGCGTGTAAGTTGCTTCCGTGCAGCTACCCTTTCCCCACTCCGGAGCAAGAGGAGGGAAATCGCAAGGGTTTCGAGGAGCAAGAGGGGCCGCTTCGGGAAATTCGTGATAAGCAGAAATCCTTAAGCGCGAAGTTGGAGAAGGAAAGCCAGGACAGAGAGAACAAAGAAAACGTGCGGCGGGATCGGGAAGCGGCCAATCAGAAATATCTCGAAGAACAGAGGCAGCGCGTCGTGGAGGGGGTTCTTCGGTCGCAGGAGGAGGCGGCCCGCAAGAGACAGGCTGGCAGTGGGTGGGATGCGTTCTTCAAGGCAATGGAGGCATTCCGGGAGATGGCTAAGACGTTGTGTGGGGATCCTCGCGCTGAAGGTGATTTCTCTTTCGCGCTTGAGAAAGCGAATTTTTATGGTAAGACCTACTACGACGGGATTATGAGCCAGTTGTCGCAGAACAATCACAACGACCCGATCGAGCGTTGCGTCGATGATACGCTCAATCATGTTTTCAAGTCCTTCTCTCCGACGGGCTCCATGACGCTGGGCATAGAGGATTTCCGCGCTGCTGCGCGCCTGTTTCTCCCGCCGCAGTCAGGGACATCGTCGAATAACACGGTGGATGGAGAAGGCTCCGGGAACGAACGACAAGGACCGGGCTACAACCCCTGCATCGAACCCGGCAATACCTGCTTGAAGAGATAAAGAGAGGAACGACATGCAAGCGAACATCGCCGTCGGACTCCTGGAGACCTCCTCCATCGCGCTGGGCGTCGAGGCCTGCGACGTCATGGTGAAGATGGCCTCCGTGGACCTGGTGAAGACGAACATCATCGGCAAAGGCAAGCAGACCATCCTCATCCAGGGCCCCGTCGGCGAGGTCGAGTCCTCGCTGCGCGCCGGCGTCGAGACCCTGGGGACGTCGCTCGTGCACCAGTTCATCATCCGCAACGTCCACCAGGGCGTGCTCGATGCGCTCGAGGGACGCCGCGCCGTCCAGAAGCTCGAGGCGCTCGGCGTCATCGAGACGAAGGACGCCGTGGCCTGCGTGCAGGCCGCCGACGCCGCCGCGAAGGCCGCGAAGGTCCACCTCATCGACGTGAAGCTCGTCGTCGGCGGGGGGAAGGGCTACGTCACGATGACCGGCGAGGTCGCCGCGGTGCGCACCGCCGTCGGCGCCGGGATCTCGGCCGTGCCGAAGGAGATGCTCGTCGGGCACACGGTCATCGCGCAGGCCGACCCCCAGCTCCTGGCGCAGTTCGGGAAGTAAGATGAAGCTTGTCATCGGCTCCGACCACGGCGGCTTCGAGGCGAAAGGCCGCCTCCTCAAGTTCATGCAGGGCCTGGGGCACGAGGTCGTCGACTTCGGCTGCTACAGCCCCGACGCCGTGGACTACCCCGACATCGCCCAGCTCGTCGGCGAGGCGGTCGCGCGCGGCGAGTTCGAGCAAGGCTTCCTGCTCGACGGCTTCGGCGGCGCGGTGTGCATGGCGGCCAACAAGGTCCGCGGCGTGCGCGCCGTCTGCGCCTACGACCTCGTCAGTGCCCGCTTCGCGGCCGCCCACGACGACGCCAACGTGCTCTGCCTCGGCGGCAAGACGCACGGGGAGCTCATGCTGCAGGAGATCCTCAAGACCTTCTTCTCGACGCCCTTCGAGGGCAGCCGCCACGAGCGGCGCCTCGCGAAGGTCGCCGCCATCGAGGCGAAGCACCTCGGAGGCCGCGTTTGAAGTTCGCCCGCGTCGTCGGCCGCGTCTTCTGCACCTGCCAGTACCCGACGCTGGACGGCAAGAAACTGCTGCTCATCCAGCCGCGGGACTGGGAGACGGGGGCGGACAAGGGCGACCCGCTCGTCGCCTGCGAGTGCGTCGGGGCCGGCGCGAGCGAGGACGTCGTCTGGGTGGCCTCGCGCGAGGCCGCGGTGGCCTTCCCCGACCTGCCGCCCATCGACGCCGCCGTCGTCGGCATCGTCGAGGGCCGTCACGTGCGCGATTTCCGCAAAGAGGCGAGGCGCTGATGTTCGTCGCCGAGGTCGTGGGCAACGTGTGGGGCACGAGCCGGCATCCTTCGCTCAAGGACCGCCGTCTCCTGCTCGTGCGGCCCATCGACCCCATGACCGACGAACCGACCGGCGAAGTGACGATGGCTTTGGACGGAGGCGTGGGCGCGGGACCCGGCAGCGTCGTGCTCGTCGTCGACGAGGGCGGCTCGGCCCGGAGCATCCTGGGCGACCCCGGAGCGCCGGTGCGCACGGTCGTCTGCGGCATCGTGGACGCGGCGTGCGTCAACGGCGTGGAGAGGAAACTATGACTGAACAAGAGATCCGTGTCGTCGTCGAGGCCGTCATCCGCGTCCTCGCGGAGCGGGGCTACCTGAAAGGCGGCTCCGGCGCGGGGAGCTCCTGCGGCTGCCCGAACCCCGGCGCTTCCGCCGCCCCCGTCCGCGCCACCACCGTCGGCACCGCCGGCAAGGTGTTCGGCGGCAAGGAGTGGCAGCCCTACAAGGGCGCGCCCCTCAAGGACGACGACGGACACACCCACGGTCCCGAGTGCCCGCACTGCCGCGCGCTCGAAGCCGCCGCGCCCGAGCTCAAGACCCTCGGCGCCGACCGCGTCGCGGCCTGCGACCCGACGAAGACCTGCCTCGCCGTGGCCTCGATGGTGGATCACACCCTGCTCAAGCCCAACGCGACGCAGAACGAGGTCGCCGTCCTCTGTCAGGAGGCGCGGGAGAACTCCTTCGCCTCGGTCTGCGTGAACCCGAGCTACGTCCCGCTCTGCGCGCAGCTGCTGCGCGGCTCGACGGTCAAGGTCTGCACCGTCATCGGCTTCCCGCTCGGCTCCACGACGCCGACCGTGAAGGCGATCGAGGCGCGCGACGCCATCGCCAACGGCGCCGATGAGATCGACATGGTCATCAACGTCGGGGCGCTCAAGTCGGGCAACGACGCCTACGTCCGCGACGACATCCGCGCGGTGCGCGAGGCGACCCGGGGGAAGATCCTCAAGGTCATCCTCGAGACGACGATGCTCACCGACGACGAGAAGGTCCGCGCCTGCCGCATGTCCAAGGAGGTCGGCGCCGACTTCGTGAAGACCTCGACCGGCTTCGGCGGCGGCGGCGCCACCGTGTCGGACGTGAAGCTCATGCGCGAGACCGTGGGGCCGCTCATGGGCGTGAAGGCCTCGGGCGGCATCCGCGACTGCGCCACCGCGCAGGCGATGGTGAAGGCCGGCGCGACGCGCCTGGGAACCTCCGCGAGCGTCGCCATCGTCACGGACGCGAAGCCGCAGGGCGGCAAGGGCTACTGATGGCCGACGAGAAGAAGGTCCGCCTCGTCGAGGACATGCAGTGCGGGGCCTGCGGCGCCATCGTGCACCGCGGCGAGAACCCGCCGAAGTACTGCGCGTCCTGCGGGGCCGGCTTCGACCGCTACTGCATCCGCTGCCACAAGAAGGTCGAGATGTTCTTCGAGGAATGGTGGGCCGACGACGAGGAGTGCGTGCGCACCTACTCGCCCGCCCGCCGCTGTCCCTGGTGCAACGCCGGCCTGGAGGTCGGCGAGCGTCAGGAATCGCGCGATTCGAACTACGACCACTGAGAGGGACTGAAAATGGCTGAGACCAAGGACGCGCTGGGGATGGTGGAGACCAAGGGCTTCATCGGCATGATCGAGGCCACCGACGCCATGGCCAAGACGGCCAAGGTGGAGATGATCGGCTACGAGCGGGTCGGCTCCGGGCTGGTGACCACGCTCTGCCGCGGAGAGGTCGGCGCGGTGCGCGCGGCGGTCGAGGCGGGCGCGGCGGCGGCCCAGAAGGTCGGGGAGCTCGTCGGCGTCCACATCATCCCGCGGCCGCACGGCGACCTCGAGAAGTACCTCTCGAAGATCGCCATCAAGGCCTGAGCGGGGCCGGAAAGGACCCGCCGGGATGTTCACCCGCGACGACCTCATCGACGCCGTCCTGCGACGCGTGCGGGCCGCGCCCGGACGGCGTCCGGATGCGGCACTCCCCGCGGGCATGCGGGTCCCACAGGCGCCCGCGCGCGTACGGGAGGGGGAGCCCGCCGGTCCCGGGAAGGGCCGCGGTCTGCCTCCCGTGCCCGGACGCCGTTTCCTGACGGAGCGGGAGCTCAAAAACGCGTTGACGCCGGGGTCGCGGGAGATTACAATACCGAAAGGCGCCATCGTCAGCCCCCTCGCTATGGAATGGCTGGTGCTGAAGGGGATCGAGGTGCGCCAAGGCTAGAACGGCCGCCTTGCTTCGCCCACGAGAACCCGGGCCGCAGGTGCGGCCCGGGTTCTTTCACGTATACGCTGGATTTCTAGAGGTCCCATGGACATCGCCGCGCTGCTGAAGCTGATGGTGGAGAAGGGCATCTCCGACGTCCACTTCAAGGCGGACGCCTCGCCCGCCGTGCGCGTCCATGGACAGCTCGTGGCGGCGGCCAACATCCAGAAGCTCTCGGCCGAGGACATCGGGAAGATCTCGACGCAGCTCCTCACCCCGGCGCAGGCCAAGGAGTTCGAGAAGCTCGACGAACTCGACTTCGCCTACAGCCTCCCGGGCGTCTCGCGCTTCCGCATCAACCTCTTCCGCCAGCGCGGCTCCCTCGCGCTGAGCCTGCGCGTGGTGCCGCTGAAGGTCCGGACCTTCGCCGAGCTCAACCTCCCGCCCAAGGCCATGGAGCGCTTCGCGTCGGAATCGCGCGGGCTCATCCTCTTCGCGGGCATCACCGGGGCCGGCAAGACCACCTCCCTCAACGCCTTCGTCCATCACCTCAACGAGAGCCGCAGCTGCCGCATCGTCACCGTCGAGGACCCCGTGGAGTTCTTCCACCAGGACCTCAAGGGCTCCATCGTCCAGCGCGAGGTCGGCCGCGACACGCGTTCCTTCGCCGCCGCGCTCAAGCACGTGCTGCGCCAGGACCCCGACGTCGTCGTCATCGGCGAGATGCGCGACCCCGAGACCATCGAGGCCGCGCTCGTCGCCGCCGAGACCGGGCACCTCGTGCTCTCCACGATCCACACCATGGACGCGGCGCAGACCATCGACCGCATCGTCGACAGCGTCCCCGAGCGGCGGGCCGCCCAGGCGCGTCAGCAGCTCTCCTACGCCCTCAAGGGCGTGCTCGCGCAGCGCCTCGTCGGCGCGAAGGACGGTCGCGGCCGCCTGCCGGCCACCGAGGTGCTCGTCTCCAACAACGTCGTGCGCCGCAACATCGCCGAGAACAAGCCCGGAGAGATGCTCAAGGCGATGGAAGCCGGCGACTACTACGGGATGCACACCTTCGACCAGGACCTCCTGCGCCTGCTGGCGGAGGGGAAGCTCGGGGAGGCGGAAGTCCTCGAGAACGCATCGAACCCCGAGGACATGGCCGTCAAGATGAAGGACCGGCAGACTCCCGCATGAGCGAAGAAGGCTCCGACAAGGAGATCGAGGACATCCTCACCGACCTCGACGGCATCCTCAACGGCCTCACCGGGCCGGAGGGGGTCTCCGCGGCCGCCCCGGCGGACCCCGCGGCGCCGGTCGTGGAACCGCCGCCGGGGATGCCGAAGGTCCCGGTCTCGCAGGTGGCGCCCCTCGAGCCCAAGCCCGCGCTCTCGACGCCGCCGATCCGGCCGGCCGCCGTTCAGCCCCCGGCTCCCGCCCCGATCCAGCTGCAGGCGCCGGCGGCCGCACCCACGAAACCCGCGCCGGCTCCTCAGGCTGCGCCGGTCCCCATCGCGAAGCCCCCATCGTCGCCGCAGGCCCTGCCCGCGGCGAAGCTCCCTCCGGCGGCCGCGCCCCCGAAGCCCGCCGCGGCGCTCCCTTCGGCGGGCCCTAGCGCCGAAGGGACGGCGCGAGCGGAGGCCGACAAGCGCGCCGCCGCCGCCAAGCCGCCGTCGTCGCCGCAGGCTCTGCCGACGCCGCGGCCCGTTGCTGCGCCGCAGCCGGCCCCTGCTTCCGTTCCGAAGCCCGCCCCCGCGCCGGCGGCCGCGCCGCCGAAGGTCGCCGCGGCGCTCCCTTCGGCGGGCCCTAGCGCCGAAGGTCCGTCGCGTAAGGAAGACGAACAGCGCGGCGGACACGCCGCGCCCTCGAGCGCGTCAGGGACGGCGCGAGCGGAGGCCGACAAGCGCGCCGCCGCGCCGGCGCCCGTCGCGCCGCCGCAGCCGAAGAGCGCTCCGGAGTCCCTGCTCAAGCCCCCCATCGCTTCCCCTGCGCCGGAGAAGATGTACGGCTCGCCGGAAGAGGCCGGGGGCATCGACCTCGGCCCGCGTCCGGTGGTCCTCGGGCGAAAGCCCGCTCCCGCCGGCAAGCCCGCGCCGAAGAAGCCCCCGCTCCCCTTGTCGCGGCCTCCGCTCGAGCTCGACGCCGCCGCTCAAGCTCCCGCGCCGGCGCCCACCCCCGTCCCTGCGCCGCCGCCGGCTGTCTCGCAAACCGCGCCTGCACCGGCGCCCGCCGCCGCGCCTGCACCGGCGCCCGCCGCCGCGCCTGCACCGGCGCCCGCCGCCGCGCCTGCACCGGCGCCCGCCGCCG